>JAKAAD010000103.1 GCA_021802305.1 bacterium | reverse complement strand
TGTGAAATTTAACAAAAAATTTTCTTTATAGCATAATGGTGGCATGAATTTTCTAATCGACTCAGCAAGAATAACTTAAACTCTAACAAACAGATGAGAACGTGAGAGGCGTGTACGCGATCGTATAAAGGCCGTCCTCCTCTACGAGGATGGGTGGGCACCTAAAAATATCGCGAAAGTTTTATTGAACCTCTTGCATCACTAAGCTTCTGTCAATTTTGGGGTTCTTTTGAACCGAGTTTTGAAATTCCTTAGGTGAAAGAAAATCCATGAGCTGAACAGAATGAGAAATTCCGTGCACCCAAGAATTATGATCCCGGTATCTCCGATGAATGCATCAAGCGTCGCATACCGATATTCTGCAATCGTTGTCAGAAGTACATCGCTTGCACGATGGCCAAAATATACGGAACTTTGCTTGCGGATTTCGACAAGCTATGGACATTTACTCGGATTCTGGGGATGGAACTGACGAATAATATGGCAAAGAGGGATCTTCGGAAGCTGGTCATTTGGCGTAGAAAAAGTTATGGAACCAGAAGCAATCGCGGGAAAAAGTTTGTCGAGCAGGTTACAACAGTTGCCCACACTATCCGGAAGCAAAGCGGAAACGTTCTTCATTTCATACAGGAAGCGATTGAGTGCTTTTATTAGACCTCTTGCGTAACCTAAGGCTTCATTGACAGAAGCTTAGTTATGCAAGAGCCCTAATAACTCGTAGGACCTAAGCGCACTTTCCCCTTAAAGATGCGATACACCATAGAGCCATATGCGAGAACCAACGGAACGCCGATCGCCACAATGATTAACAGCACGCGAAGCGTGAGCGGAGAAGCGGAAGCATTAAAAAAGGTGAGGCTATTTTGCTCCTGGTTGACTGTAGATCGAATGAGATAGGGATACGTTCCGATCCCGTACAATCCAAACAAGAACGTAATTGCAACTGCTGAAGAAATAAAGGCTCTGCCATCGCGATTGTAGCGAAACTCTCTGGGAATATTGAGAATTGCTAAAAATGCGGCAATTGCAATCACTGAAAGCACCGGATAGAGCTGAATGTTTACAATCATATGGGGTGAATTGAACCAAGTAATTACCGTGGTGAGAACGTACATTGCTAAGAAAAATAAGGTGCTCCCGTGGGCGATGCGACGCACGTGTTTATGCAAATTCCCTTCTGTCTTTAAGGCAAGATAAATGGATCCATGCATCATGAGAAGTGCAATGGTAAAAAACCCTATGAGAATGGGATAGGGGCGAAAAATCAGGGAAAGGTCCCCTGAAAAATCGTGATCTTCATTTAAAGGAAGTCCTTCAATGAGATTTCCCATCACGGTGCCAATTCCAAACGCAATGACAAAGCTTGCACCCGCAAACATCCAATCCCAAACGATACGCCAATAACGCGCATTCGTTTTACTGCGAAATTCAATAGAAACGGCACGCAAAATGAGTCCGGCAAGAAGTAGCATGCACAGGTTATAAAATCCCGAAAAAAGCGTAGCATACGCTGCAGGAAATCCTGCAAATAGGGCTCCCGCGACAATCACAAGCCATACTTCGTTACCATCCCATACGGGACCGATGGCATTTAAAAAGATGCGTCTTTCTTCATCTTTTCTGGCAAAAAGGTGCAGCATCCCAACACCTAAATCAAACCCATCGAGAATGACGTAAAACAAGACGCTAATGCCAATGACAAAATACCAAAGTAGTGATAGCCCAAATTCGCTCATCGCTTTCCTCCTGTTTGTTTTACAACGGGTGCTCGATATAGCGGCGCACTTTCTGCGCCTGCGCGACCCTCTTTGTCAGGACCATGTTGAATCTTTTGATTCAAAAGAAAGACAAAGAGGACAAATAGTGCAAGATACATCAAGCTAAACATGGTGGCAGAATAAATGACCTGGTTTGCAGAGATGACACGCGAAACTCCTTCTGAAGTGCGCAATAAGCCGTACACAATCCATGGTTGACGCCCCACTTCCGCGGTAATCCACCCCGCTTGATTAGCAATATGTGGAAAAAACACAGAAAATACAAGTCCCAATAGGGTGAATTTTGAGCGCTCTAATGTGTTTCGCCACCAGAAAAATATCCCAAAAAGAGTGGCAAGGCACATGAACCCCCACATCCAAATCATGAGATGATACGTTTGAAAAACAACTTGTATGGGAGGTCGATCGCTTGGAGGAATTTGATCAAATCCCACAATGGGTTTCTTTTCAGTTCCATAGGTTAAGTAACTCAAAAATCCAGGAATATCGAGCGCATGCACTTTTTCATTCTCTACATCTACCCATCCAATGAGATTCAAAGGTGCATCTGTTCTCGTTTTATAGATGCCCTCCATTGCGGCGAATTTGGAGGGTTGATGCTTGGCAACTCCTCGTGCAGACATATCTGCCGTGATTAATTGTAGGCATAGGGTAATGATCGCTGTGATCAACCCAACGTGCATTGTCACCCTTGCAAACGCCTTGTGCCTTTTCTTCAGCATGTAATACGCACTCACACTGAGAACAAAAAACACACCAGTGAGCCAGCAGCCAATAATGACATGTGTGACTCTGTCTAACACGGAAGGGTTAAAGAGCATGGCCCAAAAATCCGTCACAATCGCTTTAGATTCGCCAAATTGGTGTACGATTTTGTAGCCTGCAGGTGTTTGCATCCAAGAATTCGCAATGACAATCCAGAGAGCACTAAAATGGGCTCCAAACGCAACAAACACCATCGCCATATAATGAAACCACGGTCGCACTTTGTCCCATCCAAAAAGAACAACTCCAAGAAATCCCGCCTCGAGAAAAAAGGCAAAGATCCCTTCAGCCCCTAAAGCACTTCCAAAGACATCTCCTACGAATCTCGAATATCGCGCCCAATTGGTTCCAAAGGCAAACATCATGACAATCCCCGTCGCGACTCCCAGGGCAAAGGATAACGCAAACATTTTCACCCAAAATCTGTAGATTTCTTTATGAAGCGGCTTTTTGGTCCAAAGGTACATCGCTCCAAAGATTACGAGCATGAAGGAAACGCCGATACTAATGGGAGGATAGATGTAGTGAAACCCTATGTTCATCCCAAATTGAATACGCGAAAGAAGAGTAACGTCCATGGTTTTCCTACAAAATTTTTAATAAGTATACAGAAAATGATTCAAAAGACAAAAAGTATCGGTTGTGTTGAAAAAGTCTCCTCGTGAGATTTGAGAAAAATCTCCTAAAATAAAGAAAC
>JAKAAD010000102.1 GCA_021802305.1 bacterium | reverse complement strand
GGTTTGGCAAGCCTCTTTCCAACGATGGGTTCTTCTGGTGCAGCAATAGGGTTTTTTTCGATTTCTGCTTCTTGCTTTTGTTTACGCGTTTTCTGGTTTTGCGAATCGTTTTCCCCTACCTTCTCCGATTCTCTCTTCATTGCTTCGCGAAATTTTTGCGATTCAGCCGATTTGTTTTTGTCATTTTCTGAAGGGCGAGGGCGAGGAGGAGGCTGAATGGGTCCAATATTTGATGACATATCTTTTCTCGTTTTTATTTGTGGTGTCGATGTCCTTTTTTTCGCACGTGCGCAGAAGAAGAGAGTTCATCAATGACCAATTCTTCGCGCTTTGCTTCTTCCTTTCGTTGCTCTTTTTCCCAACTTTTTCGATGAATTTTGAGCTTTTCTACCTCGCGTTGTCGGTCCATAAACGCAATGCGTGCAACCTCTACTTGCTGCTCTGCGGTGTTTACAACCTTTCGCTGCTCTTTTACTTTATGTTCTTGCGCTGCGAGTTTTTCGTCGACTGTTTTTAAATAGTGTCGCATTTGGACGAGTTTATGTGGAGCTTCCCCTGCATCCATTTTTTCGCGTATTTGATCCAATTTCAGGGTGCGGTGTTCTGCAATTTCATCGCGCTTTTCTTCGAAAGTTTTAAGCGTTGCTTCTTCTTTTTTCAATGCCTCTTTTTTTTCTTTGAGAGTTTTTTCTGCTTCGTCACATTTTTTTTCCTTGAGGATCAAAAGATCTTTCAGCGGATATTTTGTCATTGAAAGAGAGAGAAGAGCTGCGCTCGAGTCTCTTCAAATGTAGGGCGCTCGTCGATTTGTTGCCGCAAGAAGCGATTGACTCTTTCATGATACTTGATCGCGTTATCGGTTGCCTTGTCTGAGCCCGGTTTATATTCCCCAATGCGAATGAGGAGTTCATTTTTTTTGTATTGTGCGAGGACATCGCGAACCTTGTTAATGTTTTGCACGTGCTCTTTTTTTACGATATGCGTCAAGATTCGGCTAATGGAATCGAGCACGCTGATGGCAGGATAATGTCCTTGATGGGCAAGTTCGCTAGAAAGAACGATGTGGCCATCTAAAATGGAGCGCACTTCATCTGCAATGGGCTCGTTCATATCATCCCCGGCGACGAGAACAGTGTAGAATGCTGTCATGAAGCCTTTGTCGGAATTTCCGGAACGCTCGAGAAGCCGCGGTAAGATGGCAAAAACGGATGGAGTATAACCTCCTCGAGCCGGGGGCTCTCCGGCAGCGAGGCCAATTTCGCGAATAGCTCGAGCAAAGCGCGTGATGGAGTCCATCATCAAAATGACATTTTTGCCTTGCTCGCGGAAGTATTCGGCAATTGCCGTAGCAACGAAAGCTGCATTGATGCGAAGCTGCGCTGCTTGATCAGAAGTAGAAACGACGAGCACAGAGCGGGCAAGCCCCTCTTCTCCCAAATCATTTTCTAGAAATTCGCGTACTTCTCGTCCTCGCTCTCCGATCAAAGAGATGACATTGATATCCGCCTTTGCATTGCGCGCAATCATGCCTAACAGAGTGGATTTTCCCACACCTGCAGCGGAAAAGATTCCCATGCGCTGGCCCTTTCCCGTTGTGAGCATCCCATCGATGCAACGCACTCCTACGGGTAGAGGCTCTTTGATGATCTGTCGTTTTAATGGATCGGGAGGCGGCGCAATGACAGGGGAGAGATCGCCTAATTGCGGTGGCGGTTTTTGATCGATGGGCATTCCAAGGCCATTGAGCACGCGGCCAAGGAGCTGCGATCCCACTTTAATGTGCAAAGGAAGGCGCATGGGGATGACTTCAGAAGAGGGCCCGATTCCATGCATAGGTCCTAAGGGGGATAAATAGACCTCTTCGCGTGTGAAGCCAACGATTTCAGCCATCAGCGGTTCGCCTTCTCGTTTGATCATGACAACCTCGCCCATTTTTACTTGAGGGACGATTGCCTTGATGAGCATTCCAATCACTTCCGTAATACGGCCGTGGACTGTTGTGAGTTCAAGTTCATCAAGGTGAGAAAGAATTTGATCAAATTTCTCTACCATAATGGGACGGGTTAAATTTGTAGCTGCATGAGCTGTTTAAAGGCCTGTACTGTATTGGAGAGAAGAAGAGAAGAAAACTCTAATTGCTGCTGTGCAGACCCAATCATCGCTTGAAGATTTAAAAATTCACCGGCATTCAAAGGATGGCCGGATTGTCCCATTGTTCGTAGCTTTGCTTGTGCAGATTCCATGAGTTTTTGCCCATTCGTGAGATAGGCAAAAAACTTGCCAAGGGGCCCTTTAAATTGAGAAGGATCAACGGGCTCGGGAAGTTGACCTCCTAAGAGGGCATGTGCCTTTTGCAGTTTTTGATTCGCACCGCGGAGTTTCTCTTTGAGAAGATTCTTTTGATACAGTTTGAGTTTGCTTGCAAGGTTAGGATTGTTCAATGCATTGAGTTGTGCGTAGATGTCGCTTGCTGTTCCTTTTGCTTGTTGCAACTGAGAAAGGAGACTTTCCGCTACCGGTGGTTGTGCAATAGGAGTTCCTCCAACCAGCTCAAAAGGGGAGATCAGGGAAGATTTTCCCGAAGCTTGCATTGGCGTGGGCGATGTAGCCATCAAAGTAGCAAAGGACTGACCGCCTCCCTCTCCGGTGCCCTCGCCGAGCGCTACTGGCTTGGTAGGGAAAATGGGCTCGGTACTTCCTACATCTTCTGGTAGTTTTGGGACAGTCATGGTTCTTTAAGAAATACCACGAAAAGACGTTTTTGGCTAGAGTACATCAAAGTTGCGCTTGTACTCATGCCTGGTTTTTGGTATAAAAGAAGTCTTCATGGAAATAAACAAAGGTTCTTCTCTTAGTTATGCATTTATGGCCTTATCTTGCTTGCGGTATGTGAAAGAGAGCATAGTAGCGAACATTCCCCAGATGTTGGCGGACGCAGCATATTATACTACGATGAGTATACCAGTTCGATATGGCTATGTTCGAGATCTCTCCATCTATTCGCGAGTATGTGGAGTGGGATATTGGTTTTGCATTTCTGGAGCAACAATCCATAAAAATTATTTAGGAGAGTGGGCAAACCTGTCTGGCTTGCTTGCTACCGGCCGAGTCACAGAATTATCGAATGGAATGGTTCATTTCAGCGGTCCGGTATTCATTGTTCCAAGGATTGTTTCCGGATTCGTCTACAAGGGTGGTTTATCTTGTGTGGCGGGTCTTGTGGCGGGTCTTGTTGCGGGTACAACGATTGCAAGCGGAATAGAATGGGCTACTTCGAATGATCGGGAATCTTCCACATCTCTTTTTTTGAAATATGCAATTTGCA
>JAKAAD010000101.1 GCA_021802305.1 bacterium | reverse complement strand
CAGCAATATGTTGTTTAACGGGTATTGCAATGGGAAGCATTGCAACTGCTGTTGCCTTTAAATACGATATTTTTCCTAAAACCAATTTAAACAAAATGGTTTCAAAATGATTCCATCCAATTTACATAGATCTGTTTCTCCTACTCCTATATTGGATATGTTAAATTCCATGGATAAAAGCGATGCTGAAAAACTTTTGCAAAATGGAGTACAGACATTGAATTCACAAAATCAACAATTAGGAATGATTAAATATTATAAAAAAAATAATTTTATATGTTGTGAAATGGAAATAGCTAGGCAGAGTTTACGTCTATTCTCATTAGGTTTAAGATTTGATGCGGTTGAGGAGAAAATACGCGGCGAGGAAAATGGGTTGTTTAAAAAATGTTCTGACTTTCAGAAAGATGAAGACCTACTATATGAGCTACCGGAGGGACCTCAACGTTTAGCCGTGAGTATTGCTGCATTGCAAAAAATTATAGATACGCGTGAGACGAAGATACAAGAATATGAAAATGCATTATCACAATTAGAAAAATATGTGCGTGAACAAGAAGTAATAGGCAAAATAAGAAGTTCCGTAGTTCCCGCGGTCGGCAATTTTTTTCAACGCTTTAATGGAGGTGCTCCTCCTCCCGGTGACGGGAGTTCCCAGAAGGCATGGAGCATATTTATCGCCGGTGTAGGAACGATTTTTTTTTTGCATATTGTTTTTCCTCATCCTCAATAAGAAAGCGGTTATCGATGCTCTTCATGCAACTTCTTCTTCACTCAAAGAAAGGGCAGCTATTGGGATCACTCCTGCTTCCAAAACAGCCGTTGAAAGTCTCCCTCATCCATCAATCGGCTAATGGCCATCAAGCTATTTTTCAAGGCAAAACACAAGAGGGTTAAAAAGTAGCTCGCAATTGGGCTTGCCCATAAGGGGCGCCATTGAATTTAAAGTACCGTCCATGATGATTGTTGTGGTCTTTGCTTAAGATCCATCCTCCATCATTCCATCCACCGCCAAAAGAAAAGAAAAAGGTGTCGCCTGCATGAAAGCGTAAATCGAATTCGATACCTGTAGAAAAGATTTCAAAAATCCCATTTTGAAAGGGGGGGATTCCCTTTTTTGCGCGGATGGGGAAACGATAAGGAATGCCGAAAGCAGCGGCTTGAAGGGAAAGGGACCAGTATTGATTGAAATAGTATGCCAATGCGGTGTGCATAGGAAAAACGAGGGAGAGGTTCCAGTGCGTGGTAGCACGCCAGTCCAAGCCTAAAACAGGGAGGGCGTATCCATTGTGTACGCCATAATAGGCGTAGATCCCTACGTGCGCTCCGAGATTTTCTCTCACAGCGTGTCGTCCCCAGATGAGGCCGTAATAGACCCCTGTATGCCCAAAATCAAAACTTTCCGCATCCACGGTAGTTGCGCCGCTTAAAATCCATCGCCAATCTGTCACTGAGGTGGAGATCCAAGCGAGCGAAGCAACCGCAAAGTTGTAATCCTCTCCGCGGAATCGGGGATTTTCAGGCCAGTGTAGGTGAATGCGAGACCATCCTGCTTGCCATGTGAGAGCATTGTTTGGCGTGAGATATTGCGTAATAAATGCATATGCAAATGCATCTGCGTACGTCTGTTTCGTATGTTTCACGATGTCGGGAGAAAAAAAAGAGGCTTTCCCCACTTCTCGAAATTGTCCTGCAAAGTGAATGTGATTAGGAGGGCGAACAAAGCGATAATCAGTAACCAACCAAAAAGAAGAACAGAAAATAAAGAAAAAGGGGAGCGATAAATAAGCTAAAAATGCGAGGTATTTGGAAGTACAGTGCGAACACAAAAAGCGGGTATATGCGTAGCAAAGATTCCACAGCCAACAGTCTGCTTTTACGATAGAATGCTTCTTTTGATTTAGTATATTCGACATGACCGCTCATTTATTTAGCACAATTTCTTTTGTTTTAAAATGAAGTTTTGCTACGCGCGCAAGAATTTCTTCGCCATGTTTTGCTACGAGCTTTTTGCCAATTGCAACGACATTTTGTGAAGCGCCCTTGGGCAAATCAATGCCGAGCTCTTGCGAAAGTTTTGCTAAACCTTCTAGAAAAGCGCCACGTGCGAGTATGGAAGCAGCAGCTACGGCAAGATCTCTTTCGCCTCCATGCATTTGCGTAAGTTCAAGGCGGATGTTTTTTTTCTCTACAGCATCTTTTACAACGGATTCATGGTTGGCAAATTGATCGATGGTCACATGAGGACATGAGGTTTTTTGGTGGACTTCTTCAATAGCTTTTGCGTGTCCCCAGGCGAGTAAGCGATTGAGATTGCGAAAAGAATCGTAGAGAATGTTGTATCTTTCGGGAAAGATTCGGATGATTGCATGTGGGCAAAGTTTTTCAATCATCCGTTTGAGTTCGCGAATCTTTTTATCTCCGATGGTTTTACTATCCCTGATCCCTTGGTCTAAAAGTTTGCGCATAGTTGTCTCATCGACATAGACAGCACCAATACATAAGGGACCAAAAAAATCGCCCTTTCCTGCTTCGTCTACACCGATATGAGGAGTCCATTTTGCAAAAGCAACGGTGTGTAAAATTTCAGGTTCTAGATAAAAAGCAATGAAGTCTTCTTTCTCTTTTCCTTGCACGACGAGCTTTCCCGATGTATAGAGAGTACAAGTAAGGCCTGGTTTTTTCGCCGAAAAGATGGTATAGGTGGGAATGGTCAGTGTAAAACCTCGATCCGTGAGATCTTTGCGAAGTTTTTCTGCATTTTTGAGATCAATGATCGTAACGAATGTTGGGCCTGTTTGCATATGTTGGTTTTTGGCTATGTCAGTTTTGCGGCACATTGTTGGCTTGTGCTCTCACCTTGTGCGAGCACAAGGGTCGCTCGCTCCAAGCTAAAAATGTGCGCAGCTTGCGTGCCAAAACTCCAACTTTTGAGTCCATTCCAGTATAGTGATAGTAGATGATGAACGAAGAACTCAAGCGCATAGGCTCCATTTTTAGAGCGAAGAGAATTGATCTCAAGCTTTCTTTAAAAGAAGTGGAAAATTCTATCTCTATTCGTACCTTATACCTTCAAGGAATTGAAGAGGGGACGATTGGAGAGCTCATTTCTGGAGTATATGCTGTTGGCTTTCTCAAGCAATATGCTCAGTTTTTGGGGATCGATGTGCAAACGCTCATGAAAGAGTATCCTGCAGCGTTTTGTATGCCTCCCTCTCCACATCCATTCGAATTTGGAATCGGAACATTGGAAATACGAGAACACCGAAATAATAAAAAGAGCTGGTTCTATGTCTTAATATGGACATTGGGAGGCACCCTTTTCTTTGCCTTGTTATGGTTCATCGTCAAATCACTGTAAGCGAGGAATGAATTGACAC
>JAKAAD010000100.1 GCA_021802305.1 bacterium | reverse complement strand
CATCATTGTCATTTTGTGCATTTACATAGGCTCCTTTGGCAAGGAGCATCTTGGCAACATCTATTCGATTTGCATCGACTGCTCGATAGAGGAGAGAGCACCCATCTTTTTTTTCATTGATTGCATTCCAAGATAACGATCTAATGGCATTATATAGAACATCAGAAGTCGCACCATGTGAAATTAAATCAAATACATTAAAATAATGATTTTCGCCTTGCGTTGAATAATTGTTATTTCTTAATGGATAAATACTCATATATAACCTAATCCTAGTAGTTAATGAAATTGCCAATTTTTAGTTGAGATTTTTGTCACCAAGCTTACACTTTAGCTGTTAAATATAGCATCTATCTCTTTTATTTGAAGTGTTTTTTTTCGTTAGATGTTGGAAGAGTTTACAACGGAGGACTCCTGCGATGATCGTAGATTTCAGTGGGATCAAATGCTGAGAACAGGCGAATGGAAAGCCAAAGTACATGAAAAAGGAAGACCAAGAAATTGGATATTTGGAGGTGATAAGATCGCTAGATCTCTCTGAGGAAAATGATCGGGCTATAGTCAAGTGGTTGAAAATCGATGAAAAGGTCTTTTGATGCACAAAATGGAGTTGGTTTCAGGCTGCGTATGTAAAAAATTGTGCGGTAAGAAATTTTTTCAACTCAGTCAAGAATACTGTATTTCGTGAATGTTTTTAATTTATTAAATTAATTTTTTAGTTATACCAAGCACGTGTGAAAAGTAAAAGATTTGGCAAGGAAGCGCCCAGCCTTTGCGTCAGAAGAATTATTGAAAATCGCGTACGGATCCTCCTTGCATGAGAATCTCTACCCGGCTACATTTGTATTAAGGGAGAAATCAGATGCCTTCTTCTCGCCTAACAAAAGAAGAGCTAGCCGCACATATTCAGAAGGAAAGTCAACGATTTGAGACTTTCTTCGAATGGCTCAATGCGCATATGCCTGAAAGCTTCTTTGAAGAAGTCGATGGTGAAGGAATTGATCTCATTGTTCATGGACTCATGAGCTTTCCATTTAACGATTTCTTTACACAAATTCATCTTAAACAACATGCATTCATACTTTGTTTAGATAGCCCCGATGCCGATCTTCTCGTATTAAAGGGCTATTCATCTTATGGGGTTACTAGTTATTGTACATTCCTCTCTAATGATCCTCCGCCCTTTACAGGGATTACGACCCTATTGCGCATTACTCTCTTGCACTTTACGCGGTTTAAGCCTGCACAATCCAAACAAATGTTATCCAGCGAACAAGAAGTCGAACTCTTTCATCGACTTGAAAAGGCAGGTTCGAAAGTCACGCAAGAAGAACTGCATCATCTCCTTTCACAGCTCTCCCCTACCTTTACGCGTTCGCTTTCTACCGAACGCCTTCGGGTAGCCATTGAGATGTTTTTCCGTGCAAAAACAAGTGATGAATGCCAATATGATTGTCGCATAAATGAGGATTGGAAAGACAAAAAGGAAGCTCCATCCGTTCAAATCGTTCTTGCATGGCGGAGCGCCCCCAAAGGCAATTTCCTTTATCGCTTAGCTGCTCTCATTCAGCGGCACAACCTTGTGCTGAAGCGCATTTCTGCCGAATACATCGATCCTTACAGCCAGCAAAACATTCTTCTCATGTCTTTGGGGCTACACGGCATGAGTGGAAAAGCCGCTTGGGAAGAAGCCAACGAAACAGATTTTTTCATGGAGCTTTCCTATCTCAAATTTGCAAGTGAGGATGAAATGATCGACTCTATCTTTCTAGAGAAGGGAATTCTTTCAGGACATCAATGTCAACTGCTTTATGCCATTGCTCATTTCGTCCATCAATCGCTCGTGCACGCAGATATCAATATGTATTCTTTCGAAAACGTAAAAGAAGCGCTCTGTCGTCATCCACAACTCGTTCTTGAACTCATGGGCGCCTTTGAAGAAAAATGTCATCCTTCCAAAATCGATGTGCAAAAATTCAATGCAACAAGAGAAAGTTTTCTTCGACACGTGGACCAAATCGACACCGGGCATGAGCTCAATGACCAGCGGCGCAAAAATATCCTCAAACAGGCGATGTTCTTTGTCGCACACATTTTGAAGACCAATGTCTTTGTAATGAAGAAAATCGCCCTTTGCTTCCGCTTGGCCCCTCAATATCTCGATTTTTTACCCTATAACCGCACCGACAAATTCCCCGAACTCCCCTATGGAATCTTCTTCATCAAAGGTCTACATTTCATCGGTTTTCACATTCGTTTTCAAGATCTTTCGCGCGGTGGGCTTCGCACGATTGCTCCCGAGAAAAAGGAACAAATGCTTGTCGAACGCAACAATGTCTTTTTCGAGTGTTATCAACTTGCCTATACACAAAATAAAAAGAATAAGGACATCCCGGAAGGCGGTGCAAAGGGTGTCCTCTTTTTGGAATCCAGAGATTCCCTTCAGTTAGAAGAGAGCATCTACCACAAGGAAATGGACCTAGCGGAACTTCCTCGCGATGTGATCCAAGAACGATTGAGAACATTCCATAATGAACAGAAACTCGAATCGATGTACGCTGCGCAACGCGCCTATATTGAGAGTTTAATGATGCTCATCAATTGCGAAGATGATGGTCGGTTGCGCGCAAAATCGGTTCTCGATCTGTGGCGAAATCCTGAGTATATTTACCTTGGCCCTGACGAAAATATGCACAATTCCATGATTGAGTGGATTGCGGAATATAGTAAGAACGTGCACTACAAAGCAAAAGGGGCTTTTATCTCCTCACGACCTCACGCCGGTATTAATCACAAAGAATTTGGCGTGACTTCCCTTGGCGTCAATGTCTACATGGAAGAAGTGCTTAAATTTTTGGGTCGCGACCCCTTTCGTGAACCCTTCACCATTAAAATGACCGGAGGACCGGACGGTGATGTTGCAGGCAATCAGATGTACAATTTGTATCGCTTCTACCCTCACACGGCTAAACTCCTCGCCACCATTGACGTCTCCGGCACTATTTTCGATCCTAAAGGATTGGATCTCACCATCCTTGCACAACTTTTTAAAGAGTCAAAACCAATTCGGTTCTACCCTCCTGAAAAATTAAATGAAGGAGGATTTTTGCTAGATCTTTTTGCAAAACGCGAACAAACCGCATATGTGCAGCAAACTCTTTGCTGGCGGAAAAGAGAAGGAAAAATTCAAGAAGACTGGCTCTCCGGCAACGAAATGAACCACCTCCTTCGGCACAATGTACACCAAACAAAAGCGGATATCTTCATTCCTGCGGGGGGAAGACCTCGCACACTTAATGAAACAAATGTCTCTGATTTTCTCGATGAGGCACGAAAACCAACTGCGCAAGCGATTGTAGAAGGAGCCAATCTTTATCTTACGCCACTTGCGCGAAATGC
>JAKAAD010000099.1 GCA_021802305.1 bacterium | reverse complement strand
AACTAGCAAAAGTTTACACGACTGAATGTTTAACATGCTAGCATTCATTAGAAAATTTTCTGATCAGAGCCCTCTCCCATTTTTGAATCATTTTCGATATACTTCGTAACCATGTTTACCTTTGATCCCCATCGAACGTTCCCAGAAAGAGAAGAAGCCGTTCTTGCCTTTTGGGATGCGGAAAGAATTTTTCAAAAATCGTTAGAAGGAAAAGATCGAAAGCCTCTCTTTTCCTTCTATGACGGTCCTCCTTTTGCAACAGGGCTCCCTCATTACGGACATTTGCTTGCAGGGACGATTAAGGATTCCGTACAACGTTACAAAACAATGCAAGGATTTTACGTTCCACGCCGATTTGGCTGGGATTGTCACGGTCTCCCTGTAGAAAATGAAATCGAAAAAGCGAAGGAGCTTTCCGGTGCTGCCGGAATTGAAGCATTTGGCATTGCAAAATTCAATGAAGAGTGCCGTAGTATTGTGCTTCGCTATACCAAAGAATGGGAGAATACCGTTGCGCGTATGGGACGCTGGGTTTCGTTTGAAGAGAGTTGGCGCACGATGGATCTTTCTTATATGGAGAGTGTCTGGTGGGTTTTTGCCTCCCTTTATGAAAAGGGACTGATTTACGAGGGATTTAAGGTCATGCCCTTTTCGACAAAGTTGGGGACTCCACTTTCGAATTTTGAAGCGAACCTAAACTATCGAGAAGTTGATGATCCCTCATTGACCATCAAATGTGCCCTTGTCGAAGAACCCAATACGAAGCTCCTGGTTTGGACAACTACGCCTTGGACCCTTCCTTCCAATCTCATCTTAATGGTGGGGCCGGACATTTCTTATGTAACGGTCAAAGAAAAAAGCAGTGCCGAGCATTTCATTTTGGCTAAGGATCGGCTTCAGGAATATTTTCCGGATCTATCTACATACGAAATTGTCAAGGAATGCAAAGGAAGTGCTCTGAAAGGAAAGCGCTATCATCCTCCCTTTTCCTATTTTCTTCACCATGCGCAAAATAAAGCATTTCACATTTTTCTCGAAGAATCGATTTCTAAAGAGGAGGGAACGGGCATTGTTTCTATGGCCCCTGCTTTTGGAGAGCTCGATTTTTTTGTATGTGCTCGCGAGGGGATTGAGCCCGTCTGTCACGTTGATCAAAATGGCATCTTCACTCAGGAAGCTGCCGATTTTGCGGGAATGTACCTGAAAGATGCTGATCGCGAAATCATTCGTCAACTCAAGAGAGAACAAAAGGTGTTCCGCGTAGAGCAAGTACGACATCGCTATCCCTTTTGTTGGCGCTCCGATACGCCCTTGATCTACAAAGCTGTACGTACGTGGTTCATTGCAGTAGAGTTATTGAAGGACAAATTACTCGCAGCAAACAGGCAAATAGATTGGATGCCAGAGCACATTAAAGAAGGACGCTTTGGTAAATGGTTGGAAAATGCGCGTGATTGGGCGTTTTCGCGCAATCGCTATTGGGGAACTCCTATTCCCATTTGGAGAAATGAGAAAGGGGATATTGTCGTCATTTCAAGTGTTGCAGAACTCGAGAAACGCACGGGGAAAAAAATTGCGGATTTGCATCGCCATTTCATCGATCCCCTTACATTTGAAGAAAATGGTACAAAGTTCCAACGCATTCCAGAAGTGTTTGATTGTTGGTTTGAATCAGGATCCATGCCCTATGCCCAACATCACTATCCTTTTGAGAATCGAGCCGACTTCCAGAAAGGATTCCCGGCAGACTTCATTGCGGAAGGGATTGATCAAACGCGAGGCTGGTTTTATACCCTTACTGTTCTTGCAGCAGCACTTTTCGACAAGCCTGCTTTTACTCATGTCATCGTCAATGGAATCATTTTGGCCGAAAATGGAGCCAAAATGTCCAAGAGACTGAAAAATTATCCAGAACCGACTAAGGTGATACAAAATTATGGGGCAGATGCGATGAGGCTTTACCTTCTGAGTAGCACCGCTGTCATTGGAGAAGATATGCGCTTTTCTGAGAAAGGGGTAGAGCACATTGTGCGAAGCGCGTTACTTCCTTTGTGGAATTCTTTCGTCTTCTTTTCGACCTATGCGCGCATTTATGAATGGAAACCGCCACTGGATATAGAAAATATACCGTTGCCTGTAGCAGAAATCGATCGCTGGATCCTATCTAGTGTGCAAACGTTGATCACATGCGTGCAAGAAGCCATGGATGCCTATGCACTTCAACAGGCAATTTTACCCTTACTCCAATGGACAGAACAGCTCACGGATTGGTACATACGCAGATCGCGCGCGCGCTTTTGGGCAGATGACCGCACACAAGATCGAGATGAAGCATTTGCAACGCTCTATCGAGTGCTTCTACGATATGTCTGCATTGCAGCCCCCTTCATGCCCTTTTTAAGTGAAACGATCTATCGAGCGCTGCGCACAGAACAAATGCCCATCTCTGTGCATCTCTGTACATTTCCTGCGATAGATTCTTCATTGCGAGATGAAGTGTTAGAAAAAGAGATGTCTCTGATACAAATTGCTGTAAGCACTGGTCATTCTCTACGAAAAGCACACAAGTTAAAAGTTAGACAACCACTACGACGCGCACATCTTATCTCTTCAGATCCTGCCATTTTGCAAGCCTTTTCAAGACATACACAACTTATCGCCGAAGAATTAAACGTAAAGGAGATTCATCTTGAAGACAATGAAGAGGCGTTTGTCACTCTCTCTGCAAAACCGAATTTTCGTTTAATGGGGAAAAAGCTAGGATCCCGATTGCCGCAGGCGGAGAAGGCTATTTCTCGTTTATCCCAGCTCGATTTGCGAGCATTGAGGCATGGAAAGAGCATTTCTATTCCCATTGATCAAGAGGCCTTTTCTTGTACACTAGAAGATTTGATGATCGAACGCCTAGTAAAACCAGGAACTGTAGCGGAAACAGCGGGGGAATTTGCCATTGCACTAGAAACTGCGTTAGACGATGCTCTTCTGCGCGAAGGAATCGCGCGTGAACTCATCAATAAAATCAATGCCATGCGCCGCGAAGAAGGATACGAAATTACAGATCGCATCGCGGTGCATATGACAGTGCCCCCCTTTGTGCAAGAAGCATTTCAAGAACATGGAGATTGGATTAAACACGAGGTTCTTGCGACATCTGTTTTTTTTCGTTGTGAAGAAGGAAAGACCTGGGATTTAAATGGATATCCCGTCACGATGTAGAGTTCGCTTCGCGTATTCCAGTAGCTACATACGCTTTCTTTTGAGAATCCACGTGATAATCACAATAGCTCCCCCTACAATGCCCCAAAATATTGCGGTGTACATATTGACTCCTTGGGGGACAGCTTGTAATGGAAACCCAAACCGCTTGCCAAAAGGCCAAAACAGAAGAATCGGCGATCCTCGCAAGTTGCCTTCAGGCACAAATCCAAACTCACGACTATCCCCACTATTCG
>JAKAAD010000098.1 GCA_021802305.1 bacterium | reverse complement strand
TTTTCAGGTTGAATACTTTTTAAATACATCAAAATCATTTCCTCAATTTTTTCTTCACGCACATAAAAAATATGAGGTGCAATGTATTTTGCAATAAAATTTGTTAAGTGAATCCAACCATGTTGTAACATGGTATTGTAGATGCGTTCACAAGCAGGGACTCCCCAAATGCGTAGCTGATCTATGGGGTGTATGATTTTAATATCGTACTCTTCCCCTACAAATTGACTTACGGCAGTGCAAGCTGCTGCGTGTCCTCCCCCTCCTTTGCTAGAAAGAATAAGAAGTTTTTTCTTTGGAGAATTCTCCCCTTCTCTCTTTGCTTCCATAGGAAACACCCCAAAGCAAAGCGGGAGCAAAAGAAGGATAAACAGAGGGGAATGGATTCGCAATCGCATCACTTAAACCTCAGAATACCCAGACCTACTTTAAGACGACAAGGACAATTTCTGTTTCTCCTTGTCAAATTCTCAATTTTTGAATTATTTTCAAAATGCATGAGAAAGCGTTATGTGAAGTGGCTTTTGCTAGGGGCTGTGCCTCTGCTCTTGCTAACTATCCCCTTGAGTTATGGTTGGGTCTTCGGAACATCTTTTCGATCCATTATTCTTCAACCTCAAAAAACAGGTATTACCACTATTGATTTCTATGATGTGAATCGACATAGGCCACTCATTACCGAGATATGGTATCCAATAGATTCCGATGTTCCGGCAAAACCAGCTTCTGGCCTATGGACGAGATGTGATGAGGCGAGAGATGCTCCAGTGAGTGCAAAAAAAGAAAAATACCCTCTTATCCTTTTATCACACGGGAATGGAGGTGATCGATATACAATCTCTTGGATTGCTGAAATTCTTTCTGCAAATGGCTACATCGTCGCTTCGATGGATCACTATGGGAATACCTGGAATAACAAAATTCCAGAATACCTTCTTCGCCCTTGGGAACGCCCCAAAGACATTGCTTTTATTCTCGATCAACTCATCTCTCATTCGCGCTTTAAAGAAAAAATCGATGCAGCAAATGTTGGCTTTGTAGGCTATTCCTTGGGAGGAGCTACGGGCATTTGGATTGCTGGAGGCAAAATCGGAGAGCTTTCTTCCGAGGAAATCAGCAACCTTTGCAGACAAGAGTTTGGCGATCTCATTTCTCAAGATATTCTCAAGAAAACGGACTTTTCGGAAACTTTAAAACCCTATGAAGATCCACGAGTAAAGGCGTTCTTCCTTCTTGCTCCTGCTCTTGGAAACCTTTTTGATGAGCAAAGCCTCCAAAGCATTCGCTCCCCCATCTACATCATTGCATCAGAACGAGATCGCATTGTCCCCTTGGATACAAATGCGAAACGGTTTGCTGCTGCTATTCGACAAGCACAATTGAAAATACTCCCTGGGGAAGTTGATCATTTTGTCTACCTCAATCGACCTTCTGTAGTAGGAAAGCGATTTCTAGGTCGGAAGATTTGGCAAGATCCTCAAAATATCGATAGAAAGAGCATCCACGAAGATATTGGCCGCACTGCAGTTAGCTTTTTCAAACAACACTTGCGACACAAACAGCGAATATCATCCGCTGCAACTTGAGCGCAATGCAACAACTGTAGCGTGCCTTCCTTTTGTCTTATCTCTACGGTAAGAAAAGAATTTCTCATTGTCCCCATAAGTGCAACGTTCTGCGAGCTCGACTCTTTTCTCGAGCACGCCAGCTTGCTCTAGTTGCCAAAGCGCAATCTTCCAAAGGTCGAACGTGTATTCTCCTTTGCGAAAAGGCCAAAAACTTTTCGGAAACTCCGTCCGATAATGAATAAATTCTGCATGCTGCGGGCCTAAACTTGGGCCAATGGCAACGAGAAGATCTGCAGGACGCGTCCCATATCTCTCTCCTAAAGCAGAGATGGTCTTCCCGTAGATTCCCGCTACCATACCACGCCATCCCGCATGGACAGTCGCTATGACCTTATGGCATGGATCGTATATAATCGCTGCTTGGCAATCTGCATGCAAAATTCCCAACCCTACACTGTTTTCATTTGTCATCAGCGCATCACAAACAAGATCGCATTCGAAATGCCGATAGACATCAACGCACTGAACTCCATGTATTTGATGAGGCAAGAAGATCTTTTCACAGTCTAGAAGCTTTCGGATACTCTCTTTAGCACTCTCCGCATTGCTATTTTCTTTATCAAAGCTGACCCAAGAATGCCCCTCTTGTTTAAAAAATACACCGTGCACGAGCTCCGGAAATGCGGAAAAAAGAGAAAATTCCAGCCATTCTATTCCGCTCTTCTTTTTCCGAATCATTTTTTACAAAATTTTTCTACAGCATCATCCGGAGCCATTCCTTCTTGAATAGACGTAATGATCGCCTTGCGCTCTTCCACTGAAAACTTTTCAGCAAATAGCCTACGGTATTGATCTCGCATCTTAGATGCGAGCACAATCTCTTCTGCAGAAAGTTTCTCTTCTACTCGGAAAGCCGCTGGAGGAACGGAGTCCTCCTTGCGCATCTGCTCCGCGCCAACGCAAAAACATCCAATGAGTAAGAGCACTAGATAACGTCTGCAGTTTCCTTGCCAAAACTCCAGATTTTGCATCCATTTCGCGATATATTGCAGCAAGCCCATTCTCCTTTTTTTAGTATACACAAGTGCATTCAAAAATTGGAAATTTGGCAAGAAAGTGCCCTGCATTTGATTGCGTTGTTTACTGACACGTGCATTTACACCGAGGAGAAATCATTTGTTCCTGATAGCTGCGAGCGCCCATCATTCCTGCCTCTTCCATGATGATTCGTACTGCCTGATCAGACGTGATCATAGGATATTTTCTCGCTAGTTTCAGCGAGCGCTTTCTTTGCGAGGCATTCAGCTGCATGCAATAAACTCTTCGATAGGAACGACTTAATGTCAATGCAAACTGATATTGCCTTTTGCGAAGGTTGTCGCATGGACTAGGCTCTGAAACACTAGGATACGTCCCCATCATAGACATGCGGTTTTGCATGATCACTTTATCCACGGCTGCATTCGGAGAGATCCGCTCTTTGCGCGCGAGCCTCATAGATTCTCTTCTTTGATCCCTTGTTAACTCCTGGCAAAACGCTGCTCGTTGAAAATAATGAAGATAGTTTGCAAATAGCTGTTCTTCTCGTGATAAGTGCCCGCAAGATAAATGTGGCGGCACTATCCCAAGAAGAGAAGGTGCTGCACAAAGAGGTGCCGTCCCAAAACTACTCATAAGCCAAATGGCTCCAAGCCACCATCCTATTTTTCCGAGCAACTTCATCAATTACCTTTATCTTTCTGCTGTATGGGGGGCCATACAATGAATGGCCCTGTTACTGCCCATGCGATATCGTTGAATTTTTTTTGCCAACAATTCTCTTTTATTTTCATAATTAGTCTTTTTTTATTAATAAAAACGACATTTTAAATTGTCAATACACTGAAAAGAT
>JAKAAD010000097.1 GCA_021802305.1 bacterium | reverse complement strand
TTTGAGCGATGCAAAAAAATCGAATACATGAAGAAAACTGCAACATTTTGAATCGTTTACTGTATAGTACATGGATATGAGTGATGGCAAAGCAGATATAGCACTGATTGGCCTTGCGGTCATGGGTCAAAATCTTGTTCTCAATATGAACGACCATGGGTATGCGGTTGTTGTATTTAATCGCACTACATCAAAAGTGGATGACTTTTTGGCGGGACCTGCAAAAGGTACGCATGTTCTTGGAGCGCATTCGCTCAAAGAGCTTTTTACATTACTAAAACGCCCACGCAAAGTGATGTTCATGGTCAAGGCGGGCAAGCCGGTCGATGAACTCCTTGCAGAATGCATGCCTTTTCTAGAAAAAGGAGATATCGTCATTGATGGAGGCAATAGCCATTATGTCGATACAGAACGTCGAGAGGCAGAGCTAAAGCAAAAAGGAATTTTCTTTATCGGAACCGGGATCTCTGGAGGGGAGGAAGGGGCTCGTCATGGACCTTCTATCATGCCTGGTGGAAGCACTGAGGCTTGGCCGGAGGTGAAGGGAATCTTTCAGGGGATTTCAGCAAAAGCATCTGAGGATGGGCTGCCTTGTTGTGAATGGATTGGAAAGGGGGGAGCCGGTCATTACGTCAAAATGGTGCACAATGGCATTGAGTACGGCGATATGCAGATCATTGCAGAGGCCTATTACCTTCTCAAGCATCTTGCAGGATGTAGCGCTGACGAGCTCTCGGATATTTTTCACTCTTGGAATCAGGGAGTATTGAACAGTTTTCTCGTAGAGATCACAGCGGAAATTTTCAAGTTTAAGGATAAAGATGGTTTGCCTTTATTAGACAAAATTTTAGACGTTGCCGGGCAGAAAGGGACGGGGAAATGGACGGGAATCAGTGCACTGGACTTGGGAATGCCTGTCACATTAATTGCAGAGGCAGTGTTTGCGCGATGCCTCTCTGCGCTCAAAGAAGATCGCATGCAGGCAGAAAAAATCTTTCCTCAACCTGTTGCACAAACAAAGGTAGATAAAAAAGCATGTATTGAAGGTGTACGACAGGCATTGTATGCCTCGAAGATCATCAGTTATGCACAAGGCTTTATGCTGATGCAAGCAGCGGCTCGTGAATTTCAATGGGAGCTAGACTTTGGAAGCATAGCGCTCATTTGGCGAGCCGGGTGCATCATTCGCAGCCAGTTTTTAAACGACATAAAAAAGGCGTTTGCTAAAACACCTAATCTTTCAAGCCTTCTTTTTGATGATTTTTTTAGAGGGGAGATTACCAATTCAGAAC
The DNA here is from genome assembly GCA_021802305.1 of bacterium. Lineage (GTDB taxonomy): Bacteria > Chlamydiota > Chlamydiia > Chlamydiales > Rhabdochlamydiaceae > JAKAAD01. The sequence continues at coordinate 2,250 of JAKAAD010000097.1, read as the reverse complement.
CAGCCTGGCGACGTTTAATTTCTCTTGCAGTTGAGCATGGTGTTGCCGTTCCTTGTTTTAGTGCAGCACTTTCGTATTTTGATGGATATCGCATGGGAAGTCTTCCTGCAAACCTTATCCAAGCACAACGCGACTTTTTTGGTGCACATACTTATGAGCGCATAGATCAACCGCGTGGGACATTTTTCCACACCGACTGGAGTGGAACAGGTGGCAAGGCGACATCAGGATCGTATAGCGCATAGTAGACTTCTTGCAAAATTCTCCATTTTTGAATTCATTTATTCTCCTGCTTTGAGAACATCCATGAAAGCGGAGTGAGGAATATGGACTTTTCCTATCTCTTTCATTCTTTTCTTTCCTTCCTTTTGCCGTTCCCACAGTTTTCTCTTTCGGGTGATGTCTCCCCCATAGCACTTTGCGGTGACATTTTTGGTAAGAGCTCGCAGTGTTTCACGTGCAACGATTTTGCTACCAATAGCCGCTTGAATGGGAACTTTAAACTGCTGCAAGGGAAGTACATCGAGTAATTTTTTACAGATAGCGCGTCCTTTATTTTCTGCTTTGGTACGATGGATAAGACAGGAAAATGCATCAACAGGTTCGTCGTTAATGCGAATTTCGAGTTTAACGATATCCGCAATTTCGTAACGATCCCGTTCGTAATCAAAAGAGCCATAGCCGCGAGTCACAGACTTTAGCTTGTCATTGAAGTCCGTGAGAATCTCATTTAATGGAAAGCGGTAGGTAAGGACAACTCTTTTTGCATCGATGTTTTCTGTCTTAGTGAGTTCCCCTCGTTTTTCCAAACCAAGGCTCATGAGTGTTCCTAAGTATTCTGCAGGAGCATAGATGTGACTGATCACCCAAGGCTCTTCAATGTATTCGATGAACGTTGGGTCTGGATAGTGTGCTACGTTATCTAATTGCTTTTCTTGCCCATCTGTGAAGCGAACGCGATATACGACACTCGGTGCCGTTGTGATGATGGCCAAGGAGAAGTCGCGTTGGAGCCGTTCAAAGACAATTTCTAGATGAAGAAGACCCAAAAAGCCACATCGAAATCCAAATCCCAGAGCATGGCTGCTCTCTTGTTCGACATGGAGCGCAGAATCATTGAGTTGCAATTTTACAAGGGCATCTCGTAGTGCTTCAAAATCCGTTGCATCTACTGGATAGATGCCTGCAAAAACAACAGGGGAAATGGTTCGAAAACCAGGAAGGGGAGAGAGGGCGGGATGTTCAGAAGAAGTAATGGTATCGCCAATCTTTACATCGGTTGTCAGTTTGATATTTGCAAGAAGATATCCTACTTCACCTGGTCTAAGGATCTCAGTAGCCTTTGCACGAGGAGAAAATCGCCCTACTTCTTGTACTTCAAAGATTTTTCCTGTCGCCATGAGAAGAATCGGGGTTTTTTTGCGCACCTCCCCGCTCACAACGCGAATGTAGACGAACACGCCGCGATAAGGATCATAATGAGAATCAAAAACGAGGGCTTTGAGAATGGGTTCTTGAGGTTCCTTCGGGCAAGGAACGAGTTGGACAATTTGCTCGAGAATTTCTTTCACGCCCTTTCCAGTTTTTGCAGAACAAGCGAGGGCTTTAGAGGTGTCAATGCCAATCACATCTTCAATTTGAGCTTTAACACCCTCTATGTCGGCAGCTAGTAAATCGATTTTGTTTAAGACGGGTAAAATTTCGAGGTTGCGATCTACAGCTAGGTGCACATTGGCAATGCTTTGCGCTTGCACGCCTTGCGCGGCATCCACAACGAGGAGTGCTCCTTCACAAGCAGAAAGGGAGCGAGAAACTTCATAAGCAAAATCGACATGTCCGGGTGTATCGATAAAGTTGTATTGGTACGTATGACCATCTTCTGCAAGGTAGTACATCGTAACGGGGTGCGCTTTGATTGTAATCCCACGTTCTCTTTCGAGTTCCATCGCGTCGAGAACTTGCTCTTGCATTTCACGGGGAGCAACGGTCCCCGTGAGTTCGAGCAAACGATCTGCTAGCGTTGATTTCCCGTGATCGATATGCGCGATAATGGAGAAATTGCGAATAAACCGACGATCATACGTAAACGATTCTTCATGCATTTCTCAACATCTCTATCACTGCACAGAGGCTTTAGAACGGCTCGTTCTCGTAGTTGCTTCTTTTTCTTTCTTTGCAACAACAGGAGAGGCGTTTTGCGCTTCTGCTTCTGCTGCTTCGAGTTTTTCTTGAGCTTCTTTCTCGCTCCCT
>JAKAAD010000096.1 GCA_021802305.1 bacterium | reverse complement strand
GATCGTCGAAAGTTCGAACGGCAAAAACGAAGGTCATAAGGATTTTTCTTTTCCCCTTCGACACTCGTTATGCCCCATGGAATGATCGTGAGCCAATCAAGATAATTGCGACATACCCCGTACTCCGCTGCTTGCACTTCCAGCACGCTGAGTTTTTCCATCTCTTCGCGTATCACTTGCATGACATCGTGAGGTACTTTGCGCTTTTTGATGCGACCCTCAAATTTTTCTAAGTCACAAGTTTTGTCATCTTTTTCCAATCCCAACTCTTTTTTGATCGTCTTGAGCTGTTCTCTTAAAAAGAAATCCCGCTGCGTTTTTGAAATCCCTGCTTCTATCTTTTGATTAATGCTATTTTGCAATTTGCTCAAATCAAGCTCTTTTTTAAGTAATACAAGAGCTTTATCAATCCTCCCTTGCAAATCAAAGGTTTCCAAAACATCTTGCAACTCCGCTCGACTTGCCGTCGTCAACGCACAAGCAAAATCTGCGAGTTTTCCAGGCTCTGTAAAATCAGAATGCCCGAGAAAAATCTGTAACTCTTCCTTGAAGAGAGGGTTCAATTTTAAAAGCTCTTTAATCGTCGTAATGATGCTAATCGAATACGCTTTAAGCTCTTTAGAAAGCTTTTGTGAAGATTCTGTATGGTAAGCAACCGCTGCTTTGAGAAATTTGCCTGCTCGAATCGGTTTTACGATGGAAACCCTTCGCTCCATGTTCAAAACAACTTGGGCCCCTCCTTGTTCCATGGGAATGATGCGCAAAATGCGAGAGAGAACTCCTACTTGATAGAGATCTTGGATGCCAATTTTATAAATATTGTCATCCTCTTTTCGCGTGAGGAAAAGACCCATGCACTTGTTCGGAGACTTCGCCACCAATTTCAATACGTCGTAGCAAGTACCTGGTTCAATGACTATTGGGGCAGCCATGCCTGGGAAAAAAGGGCGCTTCGTCAAAGGGAGGACATAGAGTTCCGATGGCAGTTCCGTGCCTACTTGCTCTTGCAGTTTCTCGACAGCTCGGCCCCCCTCTTCCAACGTCTCTAATACCTCTTCGTGTAATTCTCGATATTCATCCACCATATTTTTTCACTGTGTGATTAAACTCGTGATAGTAGCACACATAGCCCATTTTCGATATAATTAACATTGTGAAAACATTATTTATTGATACAAGTTCCAAACAAGCGCTCATCGGCATTAGCGAAGGAAATCATCTTTTAGCTGCTAAACGATTTCTCCACGAAAATAAACTTGCTTCCCTCTTTCTTCCAAACCTAGAGTCTCTATTGAGCGCGAGTTCCCTTTCTTTGCAAGCAATACAGCAGGTCGCGGTGGGAGTAGGTCCTGGATCCTATACAGGAACACGGGTAGGCGTCATCATGGCAAAAAGTGTAAGCTTTGGCCTGCAGATCCCTATTCGAGGATTTTGCTCCCTTCTTCTTTACCTTCCTAACACTCGCGGAACATTTCGTTGCTTTCAGTGGGCAAAATCTGGAGACGCCTTTGCCATGATTGCTGAAAAAACCGAGAACGCCATCATCGTTCAAAGTACAGGAAAAATCTCTAAAAAAGAAATAAATACCCTCCCTCATTTTTTCATGGATATTGAGGTATCTGATGCAATGCTTCCGAATCTAGACAACCTCCCTCTCCTAGTAAGCCACCCCCCCGAGCATGCTTTTGAACAAAAAGTAGAGCTCCTCTATTTTTCTTCTATTGAAAAATTCCCTGCTCTTCGATAACCTTGTACGATAGAGCTAGTTGCAAAATTCACTAGCAAGGAAAATAGAATGTCTAGTGTAAAAGTGCGGCCGGGGGAACCCATCGACAAAGCCCTTCGAACCCTCAAAAAAAAACTTGATAGAGAAGGCACCATGAAAGCAGCGAAAGCTTATCGGTATTACGATAAGCCCTCTGCGAGGCGGCGTGCAAAAGCAAAAGCTGCCCTCAAGTACAAAAAAGTCCGATCTAAGTATTATTGAGCCCCGTAGTATCGCTTTTTATGCGTTACTTTATCCATCAAGCACACGAAGCAAACGATACTATTGCTGCCATTGCAACTCCCCCGGGAGAAGGTGGCATTGCCGTCATACGCATCTCGGGGAAGCATGCCCTCCACATCGCAAATGCAATCTTTTCCGGAGACGTGTACTCCTATCCTTCCCATTCGGTACACTTTGGAAAAATGCTCGAAAAAAGAGATGGAGATGCGATTGATTCCGGTCTTCTCCTCGTGCTGCGTGCTCCCCGCTCCTTTACCGGAGAAGATACCGTCGAAATGCAGTGCCATGGCGGGCCTTTGATTGCACAAAAAATCCTTCAAGCTGCCTTAGATGCTGGGGCTCGTGCTGCAGAACCGGGAGAATTTACCTTTCGTGCATTTCGCAATGGAAAACTCGATTTGGCCCAAGCAGAAGCCGTGCAGCAATGCATCAGCGCAAAAAGCGATCTTGCCTTACAAGCAGCAGAAGCACAACTAGAAGGACACCTTTCCACAAAAATTCACGCCTTTCAAAAAGAACTCACAGAATGCGCCGCTATCGTAGAAGCCTATATCGACTTCCCCGATGACGATTTGCCAACGAATTCCAAAGAGGAGCTATGCCAACGATTGGGAACCATTGTCACAGAAATGCACTCCCTTGCTGCTACATTTCACGAAGGACGACTTTTGCGCATGGGACCCATGCTTTCCATTGTAGGCCCGCCCAATGTCGGAAAATCCTCTCTCATGAATGCACTTCTGCGCAAAAATCGCGCCATTGTCACAGATATTCCCGGAACCACGCGTGATCTCATCGAAGAAGAATGTGCATTAGGATCTTTTCACGTGCGCCTCGTTGATACTGCCGGCATCCGCGCAACAGAAGAAGTCGTCGAACGAGAAGGGATCCGCCGCGCAGAACTTGCTCTTAAAGAATCCGATCTCATTTTATTGGTACTCGATGCACATGTTCCCTATTCCACTGACATCAAATCGCTCATAGAGACGCTTCCCAAAGCGCGCACACTACTCCTCTGGAATAAAGTCGATCTTCCTCACGCAGATCTCCCCTCTCTTGATTTTTCGCGCACACTACACATTTCTGCAATGACGGGGATGGGGTTGGATTCCCTGAAAACCGCAATCAGCGAATGCCTGCAGCGCGAAGTTTTCTTAGGTTCGCGCGAAGAAATTCTTTTGACGAAAGAACGACATTATCGCGCCCTTTGCGATGCACAATCTGCCCTTGAAAAAGCGATCCAAGGACTGCTCGAAAATGCGTTTTTTGAAATCATCGCATTAAACATGCGCTTTGCTCTTTCCTCTTTAGGAACCATCTTAGGAACCGATATTACAGAAGACATCTTATCGGCCATTTTTTCTCAGTTTTGCATTGGAAAATAACCATGGAAGAGGAACGAGACGCAGCACGGTCATCTCAAAACCCTCTCTGGGTCATCTATCTCATTGTTTTTCTGGGATTCATAGGGATTTCCATTCCTTATTTGCTTTTCCCGGCACTTTTTTTGCATCCTGAATACTCCTTTGTTCCCTATTCCAC
>JAKAAD010000095.1 GCA_021802305.1 bacterium | reverse complement strand
TAACTCCTATGTGACAAAAAAATAGTAGCAAGAAAGAAATAAAAAAGCAAACGAACTCTCATCCCTTATATCGATGAAGCCTTAGTTACGCAAGAGGTCTTGAATGCGCTACAAAGAAGATGGGGGTGCTCAACCATCTTTTAAAATTTCATGTAGCCCAATGAGCGTAAGATTTGGATCAATGACATCGACAAATTCTTTCATATCTTCTACAAATGCCCGTTTTACAGGATCTCCTTCCACCCGCACACCGCCTCCGGTTGCAAGGATCTTGACAGAGCTGGGGGCATCTAATGTCCTACGCAATTCGTCGATCAGACGTTCAACAGCCCCCAACGTGCCATAGTATATACCGCTTTGTAAATGCTCTACCGTTGTCTTCCCAACGGGAGAATTTGGCTTTTCTACCTGAACATTGGGGAGAAGATCGGTGTAATCGGAACACGATTTTGCTAAAAGAAAAAAACCGGGAAAGATCATCCCTCCCAAATAATGCCCCTCTTTAGCAACAAGATCAAACGTAACAGCCGTGCCAAGATCGACAATGATCGCGTCGTTGAGCGGGAATATTTTTAATGCACCGCAAGCGTTTGCAATGCGATCTTGACCAAGCTCTTTGGGTTCATTCACATCTAATTTGAGCTTCAATGGAAGATCGCTCAATTTTTTAAAAGGAATTTTTTGTGCAGAAAGAAATGCCAGGATTTGGCTTTCTTTGGCGCGCTGCACGGACGCGACGAGAGTTCTCTCTACGCGGTGCTCTTTCATTTTTGCGTTCAGGAGCTCTATTGCAGTTTCTTGAAAGGCGATCCGTTCGATGAGAGTATCTCCATCGAAAAAACCTGCTTTGACTTGAAAATTGCCAATGTCAATGACAAGGTCCATGGAGAAAACCATATCGAAGTAAAATGATATTTTCAATTTACAAAAGGTCCCACGAGCATAACGAATTCGCCCCGCGGAGCAGGAAGTCGTTCTAAGAGCTCTTGGGGAGTCCCTCGCAAGAGTTCTTCGTGAATTTTGGTCAGCTCTCGAGCAAGACAGAGGACTCTATCAGGGCTCATCTCCAGAAATATGCGCAATGTTTTGCAGATGCGATGGGGAGATTCGTAAGCGATGGTCGTTCCGGAATATTGTAATGCAGCTTTGACGGAACTTCGCAATCCCTTTTTTTTGGGAAAGAATCCGATGCATTGGAAGGGAAGCGGAGGGAACCCTGAGAGAACGAGAGCAACGATTGCGGCACAAGGGCCGGGGAGTGTAGAGATGGGGATCTTTTCTTTTATGCAGCGACGAATAAGAGCATATCCAGGATCAGCAATGAGGGGAGTTCCTGCATCGGAAAGGAGGGCAATGTTCTTTTCTGCCAGAAGGTCTTGCACGATGCGCTCTTCCATTTGAGATTCATTAAACACATGGAAACTTTTGAGTGGCTTTTCTACCTGATAGTGCTTGAGAAGCCTTTGGCTTCTTCGCGTGTCCTCACAAAGAACGTAGTCACACGCAGAAAGACAAGAAATCCCTCTGGATGAAAAATCTGCAAGATTGCCAATAGGCGTAGAAACAATGTAAAGCATACTAAAATCGCAAGTTTCGGATAACCTGCTCATGAAAAATTTGGCATTTTTCAGAGAGCATCTTATCCGAAACGCGCGTTAAAAAGGTGGCACCCAGATTCGAACTGGGGAATGGGAGCTTTGCAGGCTCCTGCCTTACCACTTGGCGATGCCACCCCTATGGTTCACTGTACATAATAGCATAGAGTTTGAATCTTAGGTATGGTGGTGTCAGATATTGAAGTGCTTCAGCTGCTGCGACAAATTTATGGGAACAATTGCGGGCTTGATGCAGCAAACTAAAGAAGATTTCGATGTGATGATCATTAACAAGAGAGACATGCTATGATAATCGCTTACGTGCAAGTTAGAGTCACGAAAATTTCAATTAAAAAAAGGGGGAACCTCGCAGTCTATATCAAAAAATTGTGAAGATGTGAAGAAATTTAAAACTGCTCGATAGGTTTGAGAAATTACTTCTTGGCAACTATTTTTCCAACTGTTCGCGATTTTGAGTTCTGGGCGCTCATCGTATCCAGATGTCACTAATGCTTGTTTGATCTGATCGTTATTCAATTGTTGAGTTTTGAGCATATTGATCTTTTCCTCTTTAGTTTTCTCAAAATCATCCACGTAGTAGTTATAAGCGATTTGTGCCCCTATAAAGGTAAATAAAAGAGGTTTGGCCATTTTAGATCCAGTATAAAACACTGCAGTAGCAGCAATCGTGCGAAGGGCAAATTCTTGCACGGTTTGTTTGGGCCCGCCATTTGCAACAATCATAACAGCGCTGATCAGTTGCTGCCTCTTCGATAGATGTGATGCGTTGTCTTCAGACTTAAGGAAACAATGGTTGAAAAACATGGAAAATTTAACGACAGTCCACGTCTTTGCAACAACAACATCAGCTACTTTGTGCGCAACAAATGTAGAAATTTCCTTAGGTTGGAGATTTTGAATAGGTACGGGGATCATTTTCCTTCGCAAGTTACGCGTAATAAAACCAACAAATGGCATATTCTCATATATAGCTAAACTTTCATTGATGTTTGTCCAGCTTTGCAAATAGTCATCACAAGTGTTAATGGCAAAGTGCATGAAAGATTTTTCAGGTCTTATTGGGGGAGATATAACATCAGGAGGGGTAGGTGCTTTGACAAGGTTCTCCCATGCTGATTGCGCTTGATTATAAAGCCGCTGAATTTCTTCGCTCGAGCGCTCTTTTGGCGGCCTCGGTTGCGGAACAACGCCATCTTTCTTCCAAGAGGTATAGTGCGTATCATCATCATAATGATTAGTTGCTTCTTGGTTGCTGTTTCCAGCTGGGGTGTCAAATAGTTTAGCATAATAACTATGCAATTGCTCGAAATAGATGGTTACTTGGTTCTCGTACGCGGTATAAGCGTTATATGCCTCAAGTTGTTTTTCATAGGCCTGATTTCTTTTCTCATAATCCTCATTTTCTCTGGCTTTTATGCGCTCGTAGTTCTCTTGAATCCATTTTATAGCGTGTGGATTGAGCAATGTTTCGGAGAGGAAAAAATCTACCCCCCTTACAATTTGTTTTTTTGCTAGCTTGGATCCTTGGTCGTAAAGCGTGTGAGTTGCATGTTGAAAAGCCTGTCCACTTGCTGTTTTGTAAAACAGCTTTTGGCTCAAAGGAGAAGAACCAATGAGGATAGCTGCGGTTCGTATTACTGTCCCCGGATGATTAGAAGATGAAAGGAGAAAGCAGCCCTTTTCTGCAAACCAAGAGATCACCGTGATTCCGGTTTGAAAGGAAAGTACATCTATTTCAGAAAGCGAGGATTCGAAGAGAAGTCCGTTTTGAGCACTCAGATTGGAGCCGGTAAATTTTTGAAACACGAAAGAAAGCTGTGCGTCGCAGACGGTACTTACATAGAAACAAGAGAGCAAGGGATCTCGATGTAGGGCCATTGCATAAGCGGTGAACAGATTGTCGAAGAACCTTACAGGTGGATATAGAGTTATAACCTCATTTATC
>JAKAAD010000009.1 GCA_021802305.1 bacterium | reverse complement strand
TACTCGTGGGTGTGGGATTTCGTGCACAAGTACAGGGTTCGGTATTGGAGCTCCAACTAGGATATTCTCATCCTTCAAGAGTCGACATTCCCAAAGGAATTCAGGTTGTTGTGGAAAAAAATTCGCTCATCATTATTTCAGGAATGGACAATCAGCTCGTTGGGCAATTTGCTGCTGCAGTGCGTGCTCTAAGAAAGCCTGAGCCTTACAAAGGCAAAGGCGTTCGTTATGAACAAGAATACGTGCGCAAGAAAGAAGGAAAAGCAGCAAAAGGTAAGGGCGCAACGGCAGCAGGTGGCGGAGGGAAGTGATATGCATAGCGAAATGAAACGAAGAGATCTCAGGCGCAGTCGGAGAGGGTTTCGCATTCGAAAAGGAGTACGTGGGAGTGGGGAAAAGCCAAGGCTAACTGTGTTTAAATCCAACGTGCATCTCTTTGCGCAATTAATCGATGACGATGCCTCGCGTACGCTAGCGAGTGCTGGTACGATGATGAAAGAATTTCGCAAAGCTGGCCTGGCGAAAAAAAACAAAGAAGCAGCGAAACAATTGGGACGTGCACTTGCTGAAAAAGCACACGCGCAAAAAGTGCGCGCCGCAGTATTTGATCGTGGGCATCGCAAGTACCACGGACTTCTCGCAGCACTTGCAGAAGGCGCAAGAGAAGCAGGGCTAAAAATATAAAAGTGAAACAAAGGTAAAGGATTGAAAAAGCACGCTGAAGATTTTGATACAGAATTTGAAGAAAAAGTACTCTACATCAATCGTTGCACAAAAGTAGTAAAAGGCGGACGAAAGTTTAGCTTTTCTGCATTGGTGCTCGTCGGGGATAGAGAGGGACGCGTTGGATATGGTTTTGCAAAAGCAAATGAGGTTTCTGATGCGATTAGAAAAGGCGGAGAAGCTGCAAGAAAGAACATCATCACCTTTGAGATGTCCGGCACGACAATTCCTCATGAAATTCAAGTACAGATGGATGGTTCTACTCTTCTTTTGAAACCAGCGCCAGCAGGAACAGGTGTGATTGCTGGTTCTAAAGTGCGCTCTGTCCTAGAGCTCGCAGGAATCAAAGATGTCGTAGCAAAAAACCTGGGTTCGAACAATCCATTGAATCAAGTACGCGCTGCATTTAGTGCCCTTCTTGGGCTGCGCAACCGCGAACAAGGTTTTCAAATGCGAGGGGTTAAAGAATGAACGCATTGAACGGATTAAAAAATACCCACCGTTTCAGTAAAAGACGGAAACGCGTAGGCCGTGGCCCTGGTTCCAAACGTGGAAAGACGAGCTGCCGAGGACATAAAGGGGCTAAAAGCCGCAGAGGCTACAAACGGCGATACGGTCAAGAGGGAGGACGCATGCCTCTCTATCGCATTTTACCTACGCGAGGTTTTTCTCGAAGTCGCTTTGAAAAAAAATCTTTTGCTGTCAATCTTAGTTGGATTGAGCGCTTCTTCAACGATGGGGAAACGGTGAGCATTGAAACGGCGCAAGCGAAAGGTTTAGCACCTCGATCCATTCCTGGAGGATTAAAAATTCTAGCAGGAGGAGAACTGCAGCGAAAAGTGACTATTGAAGCTCACGGTTTTTCTAAAGGAGCCATTGAGAAACTGAAGCAAAGTGGAGTCGCATTTCGCCTTGTTTGAAAAACATTCTCTGTCGATTTCTGAAGGTCTGAGAAGAATATTCACCATTCCGGAGCTCAAGGGAAAAGTTGTTTTCACGCTACTCATTCTTTTTGCCTGCAGAATTGGAGCATACGTTCCCGTTCCTGGAATTCACGGCGAAGCAGCCGTTGCCTTAGTGCGAAGCTTTACAGGCGCAGGCCATAACCTCTTTCAATTAATGGACGTCTTTTCCGGAGGAGCTTTTGCGCACATGACAGTGACAGCTTTAGGGGTAATGCCCTACATTTCCGCTTCGATCGTCATGCAACTCGTCACAGCCCTTGTTCCCTCTTTACAACGCGAAATGAAAGAGACTCCGGAAGTAGGACGACGAAAACTGGGTCGATGGATTCGTATGCTCACCATCGGCTTAGCTCTATTTCAATCCGGACTCTTCGCGAAATATGCGCTCCGACTGAACAGCGCAGGGCCGGGAATCATTGTGCCGGAGCTTTTGCACTCTCATTTTTTGGGAATTCCGTGGCTCTTTTATGTGATTGTCATGGCGACGATGACGGCAGGGACTGTACTTCTCATGTGGCTTGGCGAACAAATTACGGAAAGAGGTATTGGAAATGGCATTAGCCTCATCATCACTATCGGCATTTTGTCCTCCCTACCGACTACGCTGGGATCGATTTTTCGGCAGCTCAATCTAGATTCTCAAGAATCTGGACAATTGACATTTGTATCGCTTCTTCTTCTTGCGATTGTATTTGTAGTGATTATCATAGGAACGATTTTGGTCATTCAAGGACAGCGAAGGATCCCTTTGCAATATGCTCGTCGAATGGTGGGAAGAAGAGATGTGCACGAAAATTCGGCGTATATTCCATTGAAAGTCAACTATGCTGGGGTGATCCCTGTTATCTTTTCTTCAGCGCTACTCATGTTTCCGGCAACGATTGGTCAATTTATAGGACGTTCTTCCTGGTTAGGACAATTTGCCAATTGGCTATCTCCCGGAGGATGGCCCTATATGGTTTGCTATGTACTTCTCATTATTTTTTTCACGTATTTTTGGACGGCAACCCAATTTCATCCAGAGCAAATTGCCTCGGACATGAAAAGAAACGGTGCATTTATTCCTGGCATTCGCCAAGGTCGACCTACGGAAGAATTTCTTGAGAGCACGATGAATCGCATTACATGTATCGGAGCCATATTTTTAGCAATGATCGCTATTATTCCCACAATCGTAGGAAACCTTTTAAAAGTCGATGCCTCTATTACGTATTTTTTTGGAGGGACCTCCCTCCTGATTTTAGTAGGTGTGATTTTAGATACGTCCAAGCAAATTGAGTCCCATTTATTGATGAAGAGGTACGAAGGATTTATGAAAGGAGGTAGTCTCCGTGGGCGGTGAAAAAATAACAAGGTCGACTAAATCCTTGAGAATTAATGCAAAGAATGGTACCATATACCGCATGCTGCTCATGAACTATAGGTTGTTTCTATGCCACGAATAATAGGTGTTGATATCCCAGATAAGAAGCGATTGGAAATCAGTTTACGGTACCTGTATGGTATTGGTCCCACGCTCGCAAAAAAAATATGCAAAGAATTGCGACTTGATCCCAACAAAAGAGCGCACAAATTGACGGAAGAAGAGATCGGCCGAATCAGCAGTTATGTGCAAGCAACTTGGGTGGTAGAAGGAGATTTGAGACGCCAAGTGCAAAACAACATTAAGAGATTGATAAGTATCCATAGTTACAGAGGATTACGCCATCGTTTTGGTCTTCCTGTAAGAGGCCAAAGAACGCGTTCGAACGCAAGAACGCGAAAAGGAAAAAGAAAAACAGTAGCAAATAAGAAGAAAGCACCAACGACTGGATAATTTGATAAGAGGTTTCCGTGACAAAGCAACAAGATGTACAAAAACACAAGCCGATAGCTACCACGAAAGTGCGCAAAAAGATGCAACGCAATGTTCCTGCAGGAGTTGCGCACGTACAAGCTACATTTAACAACACGATTGTTTCGATCACTGATCTCGAAGGCAACGTTATTGCATGGTCTTCTGCAGGAAGATCGGGTTACAAAGGTTCAAAAAAATCATCTGCGTACGCTGCAACAGTGGCAGCGCAAAATGCGGCGAAAGGCGCGATGGGCGCGGGTATGAAAGAAATCGAAGTAAATCTTTCTGGCCCGGGTGCTGGAAGAGAATCTTCTGTCCGAGGGCTACAGTCCGCAGGTCTTGCGGTGACTGTGATTCGCGACCATACCCCTGTCCCGCACGGTGGATGTCGTGCGCGCAAACGTAGAAGAGTGTAATTGAGGAGAAATGCGAACATGGCTGATGTAAAGTATGGCAAGTTTGAATTGCCGGTGAAAATTCAAATTGATGAATCTACGAAAACGCCGACATATATGCGATTTATCGCAGAACCCTTTGAAAGGGGATTTGGGCATACGGTAGGGAATGCGCTGCGACGCATTTTGCTGAGTGCATTGGAAGCTCCGGCAATCATTGCATTTCGCATGGAAGGAGTTCCCCATGAGTACATGGCAGTGGATGGAATTTGCGAAGATGTTACGCACATCGTGCTCAATTTAAAGAGTGCGTTGCTGCGCAAATTTCTCACCAATGGGGAGAGTCGACCACGCGAACAAAGAACGATCTCCAACGTACTGGATGTATCGCAAGATATGATCGATAAAGGAAAGGGGCAATATAAAGTAGTTTTGAAAGATCTCCTAGGTGAAACGCACGTAGACATTGTCAATCCGGAGCAACTCATCTTTACGGTAACAAAACCTATGACGCGAACGGTGGATCTACGCATTGGTTCAGGTCGTGGGTATGTTCCTTCAGAACGGCATGTCATTCAAGATAAAGCCGCGGATGAGATTGTCATTGACTCGATTTTCTCTCCTGTGCGCTTAGTGAATTATTATGTTGAAAATACGCGAGTAGGTCAGGATACCGATTATGACCGCCTTGTGTTAGAAGTGACAACAGATGGACGCGTGACTCCCATAGAAGCATTGACCTTTGCAACGCAGATCGCAGAACTTCATTTCCACGTTTTTGATCAATTGAAAATACACGAACTTCATTTTGATTTTGGTGAAGAGGAGATGAGCACTGATCGAGAAGCACTCCTTGCGAAGTTGTCGCAACGCATTAGCGACATCGAACTCTCTGTACGAGCTACGAATTGCCTTGCGGGTGCAGATATCGAAACCATTGGGGAACTCGTATTGATGCCCCCATCGGAAATGTTGAAGTTTCGCAATTTTGGAAAGAAGTCCCTTAATGAAATTACAGAAAAACTTGAAGGGATGGGGCTTGCTCTTGGCATGGACTTGAGCAAAATGGGCATTACGCAAGACAATGTGAAAGAGATCATTCAAGAATATCTCCAAGAAAAAGCGAGAACAGCAGAAGCAACACCTGCGGAAGAGACGCAATGAGACATCGAAAAGATACATTCAAAATTGGACGTACGGCAAGTCATCGCCGTGCCTTAATAGCCAATATGCTCAAGGCCCTTGTTATGCATGAGCGCATTGAAACCACAGAGCGCAAGGCAAAAGAGCTCCGTAGGCATGCAGATCGCCTCATTACACTTGCGAAGGAAAATACACTGGCAAGCAAAAGGCGTGCTATTGGGAAACTCATGGTACGCTACAATTCTATGCGAGGAAAAGAAGCTCGCATTGCAAAGGCAGGAAAGCAAGCAAACGTCTATAACGATGATCGGCAAGTCATAGACAAGCTTTTTGGCCCACTTGCACAACGTTTTGGTGTGCGCAACGGAGGGTATACGCGTGTTGTGAAAAAGGATTATCGCGTAGGGGATTCAGCTCCCACTTGTATGATTGAGTACATCAGCGAAACTCCGCAAACCGCGTGATCGCCTTCCAGAGAAAAGGAAGATTTCATGGCAATTAAAGTTGCAATCAACGGATTTGGTAGAATCGGTAGGCTTGTCTTTCGAGTCATACGCGAAAAGCATCCTGAAATCGAAGTCGTTGCTGTAAACGACATTGTTCCCGCAGATAATTTGGCTTATTTGTTGAAATACGATACTGTGCACGGTTCTCCCCAGTTTTCCATTAAAGCAGAAGGGCAAGAACTATGGACGGATGGGAGTAGAACGCGCGTAGTCTCAGAAACGGATCCTGCAAAACTTCCCTGGAAAGAATTAGGAGTTGATTATGTCATCGAATCCAGCGGGCGATTCACAGATGCAGAAGATGCGAGAAAGCATATTGCTGCCGGCGCAAAAAAAGTGCTCATCACCGCTCCTGCAAAAGGGAACATGTTGACCATTGTCATGGGAGTCAATGAGCGCGATTATGATGCCCAAAAACATGACATTGTATCTAACGCATCCTGTACGACAAACTGCTTTGCTCCGCTTGCAAAGATTGTAATGGATCGCTTTGGAATAGAAGAAGGCCTCATGACAACAGTTCATTCTCTCACATCTTCTCAACACACAGTAGATGGGCCTTCGCAAAAGGATTGGCGTAGAGGAAGAATGGCGAGTGCAAATATTATTCCCGCATCCACAGGCGCTGCAAAAGCAGTGATCCTTTGTTTGCCGGCGCTAAAAGGAAAAATGACCGCCATGGCTTTTCGCGTGCCTACGATGGATGTTTCTGTCGTAGATTTTAGTGTACGCCTAAGCAAAGAGGCAAGTTACGAGGAGATTTGCAAAGCAGTGAAAGAAGCGTCAGAAGGCGCCATGCGGGGAATTGTTGCCTACTGTGACGAACAAGTAGTCTCATCAGATTTCATTGGGCATTCTGCCTCTTGCATTTTTGATGCAACGGCTGGAATTGCATTGAACCCGCGCTTTGTTAAATTGATTGCGTGGTATGATAACGAGCTTGGATATTCCCATCGCGTTGTTGATCTATTGTGTTACATGGCAAAACGAGATACAGAAAGAGGTTGATTTGTGAATTTTACTCGAGAACCAATTATAGAAACGATTGTTGCACCCCGTGAAGGCTATCGCCTTCTCATTCGGAGCAGCAAACACCGCACTGGAGATGAATTTCTCGTCGATGCAGTGGAAATGGTCTCCTTTGGCGTTGCGCTCTTTTTCCGCTCTTTAGAACACCCAAAGCCCTTTTTACTTCCCGTATCCGATTACGAAATCTTGGAAATCAAAGAAGCGCGCCTTGGCCTCAAAACAGCACAGCCGGAAAAGAACATGAAGATAAGTGGGGGAGCGCGTCCTAAAGAAGGAGGTGAAGAACCCAAAGAACAACAATCAGGAGAAAACAGGAAGGAGCGCAGGCATAAGAGAAGAAGGCATGGCGGCGATGAAAAGAAAGAACATACTCGCGAATCACGTGGCGAAGAAGCTCAAGAAGAATCCCCCCACGTGCAACCCTCTAAAGGAGTGGGGCTCGTTCCCCCTCCTTCCAGTTTGGTATCTGAAAAACTCTCTCGCGTTCACGAAGAAAAAAATCATCCTGAAGAACAAGGAATGGGCGATACATCTACATTGCAACGAAGCGCCATTGAGATGGCTTCCTCAGAGTCCTCTTTTCCCGGATTTCCAAACGTAGAAGATCCGCTGATCCCTTGAAAACATCTCCGAGCTCGGGTGGTGGAACGGTAGACACTAGGGACTTAAAATCCCTTGGGAGAAATCCCGTACGGGTTCGAGTCCCGTCTCGAGCAAATTTCACAGAAATTTAATACGAGGAGCAATTTGTGGAGAGATGAGCCTTAGAAAATTTAGGTGGTTATTGTCGTAAAATTATTTTTTGTCCCGTACAGAGATGTCAAAGCTAGGCTGTGTTGAAAAATTCCCTTACCGCACAAGTTCTTAAACGCGCAGCCTGCAACCAACTCCATATTGTTAAGCAGCCGCCCTCATCATTTTGTTCATCAAAAGACATTTCAATCGATTCTCAACCACTTGACGCTCATAAGTTCTCGAGAATGCCTTTTCTCCGAACAACTTCTTGTAGCGAGAAAAGGCTGTCTCCACGAGAGCCATACGACTATAGCCCGATCATTTACGATTTCTTGCGTGTTAGCGTCTATCGCAAGGTGTAGTTTGATCCATTTCCTTGGTCTTCCTTTCCCATGTACTTTGACTTTCCATTCGCCTTCTCCCAGCACTTTGATTCCACTGGAATCTACTATGATCGTATGAGGTCTGGTCGCAGTTCATTTTGGAAGCATCAGACGTAATTTGCTCGCTCGTTTACAGGTCAGTGAATACGTGGGGAGTTTCATCCCACTCAACACGTATTTCGTAAACCCTTCCAACATCCGATAGGGAAGCTTACAGTGAATCTTGAGCATAAGCAACATGAGAATGAGTGGATTAGAGGATGTTGTGCCTAAATTTTAGAACTTATCTTATTGTTGTTTAACAGCTTATATAAAAATGTGTCAAAGTCGGGAGAAGTGAAGCAGCTATGCAAGGTTGCAAACCAGTTCGAAGGAGAATGTCTTGCCTTCGTTTTGACTTTAGGAGCGCAATATCCGAAAGCAGAGAGCGGGGGAGACTACGTTCATTACCCCTTTTGCGGAAGCAAAAATAGGGATAAGCTTTAATAGTTGGTTCCGGTTCACAGTTTTTCTTGACTTCGACCCAATCTCAAATATACTGAAGTGAATTCAAAATACGTAACGATATGCTAGATAAACTATTAGAAACACTATCCGTCAATGGATGGGCAGGAACTGTTGTGAGTTTTGGCAAAAACGGAGCAACGGTTTTGCAAGGCATCAAAGAACTTCGAGAGGCAACCCATGAGGTGATTCACAATGCGATTCGCTCGGGAAATCAAGCAACCATCGATGTTGTGGCTCGCCTAGGATTCGAAGTATCGAAAGCGATCGATCATTTTGAAGAAGCGTACAAGGATGAATTGAATTATACATTAGATAGACTCAGCCCGGTGGTGTATAATGCTTTTATACAACTGGAAGCCTCTTTTAGTAGCTTTGTGAAACAAGTCGAAGCCGCAAACAAGGATGCGATCAGCGGTGTTCAGCAGATCACGCTGACACTTCCTTTAGCGAAGGATCGATCGCAACTGACCTCTGTGAACCCCCGATTCTTTGTCATTGCAAATCTAACCGCGAAATCGGTTGTTACATTGAGAGGGGTGTTCCCAGGAGCTTCTTGGAACTACCAGCCAACACTCCATTTTGATCAGAAGAGTTGCAAATTACTTCATTCATCGACCCAAGAATTGCAATTTGAGATCCCACATGATTTTTTTTAAAAATTCTTTGGATAAAAAGCGCTTTTCTCCCATCACAGGCACACTGTGTGCTCCATGGTTTGATGGCATAATCTGGAAGTCAAAAGTAGAGGCGTGCTTTCCGATCACTTTGCATGCGTTACCTAGCATTGCCGGCACAATCTCTAAGATGCAGTTTACATATAAAGAGAATGTGTCGAAAAGGATTCCAATGCAAAAATGGTTTTTTTATGAACACTATGTGAACAAACGCAATCCACATCAAGCTTGGTACGTTCCCGACCGTGGGTGCGAATTTGATACGACGAAAGAACCTATTGTGCACATGTCCTTTAGCACGCCTATCAAGAAAGAATTATATAAAGACAGGCTTGGAGTGATTGTCGAGTGGAATAAAACGCAATGGAATACTGTGAGAGCAACCATTGAAGTCACGCAAGTTTGTACCATTCAAACGGAAGAAAGCAAGGAATGCGTGGATGAATCTTTGGTAGAAATTGGTTGGGGAGAAACGAAAAGTCTTGGGCATCCAGGGCAAACACTCCAAAAGTTTCTTTTTGAAGATCATATGGGTCAGAAATTTGAGTACATTGCTCCTTTTCACAATACAGGTGTGTTAAAGGTTCAAATAGGGGGAGAGACTCCTCAAGTGCATGCGATGATCCCCAAGGATGGAGACGTGCTCATGAAGATGATGAACGGCATGCTGCTTCCTGCCAAACTATAACATCTGATAAGGAAGCGATGTCTAGCATTTGGTTTTCCTCTATTTCTGTCGACACATTAAACGCACGAAACCAAGGCACGCTTGCGACTCTTTTGAAAATCACATTCACGAAAGTAGAGCCCGATGCTGTAACTGCGCAAATGACGATCTCAAAGGAAGTGCTACAACCCTATGGCATTGTGCATGGAGGAGCGTATTGTGTTCTTGCAGAAACTGTAGCAAGTACTGCAGCAAACTATTGCATCGATGCAAGTCAATTCTATTGCGTAGGCATCGATCTCAACATCAACTATGTGCATGCCATGCAAAGAGGAATAGCCATTGCTGTTGCTAAGCCTTTTCACCTTGGCAAATCTACCCAAGTTTGGGGTATAGATATCCACGATGTAAGCGCAAAGCGCATCAGCGTTTGTCGCATGACACTTGCAGTGCTTTCGCATTCTGCAAAATGATTTTCAAAAGAGTGCGGTGAAAGCGTTTGTGTATATATGTTGTTGCATAAAAAAAAATTGCATGAGAATGTAAAAAATGAAGTCTCAGTTAACCAAAGGAGAGACCTGTATATGGCAAAAAGAAGAAAAAAAGCGGGCACAAAGCGCAAAACAGCGCGAAGATCGACTGCAAGAAAAACACGTGGACGTAAAAAAACAACGGCACGTAGATCGTCAGCTCGCAAGAAAACAACAAGACGACGTACCACTGCACGAAGACGCAGGAAACCCTCTGCAGCAATGATGCGAAAAAGCATGACTGGCGGAGAAGGCATAGGCGCAATGCAGCAATAAGGTTGCATGCTGTGCATGTATCCCTTGCTTAGGATTCCTAGGTAAGGGATTTTTTTTAATCGGTGGCAGGCTGCATCGCATGCATGCGAAGCACAAGCGCTCTTGCTCTTTTTGCCTCGCGGGCAATACCCTTCAGAAAGAAGAGAATCCATTGCTCCCACTGTTGTTTTTCTGTGATGGCGAAAAGTTGACGAAAGTACGTTAGGCGATGATCTTTAAAGTAGCGACTTAAAAAGAGAAGTGGATAGGGAAGGAGATTTTTTTTATAGAGAAGAAGAGGAATGAGAATCCGCGCTACTCTTCCGTTTCCATCCATGAAGGGATGAATGATGAGAAACTGGGCAAAAGCGATTGCAATTTGAACAAGCGGGAAGGGATCTATTTGGTTACAATAGTGCAATAGATTTTCCATCCATTGAGGCACCTCTTGAGCCTTAGGTGGGAGGAAATAAGCCTCTTCTTTTGTGCAGTTTTCCGGCCCAATCCAATTTTGTTTCGTGCGATAAGAAAGCGTTCCTCCTTTTTTTCCCGTTTTAATGAGATTATGCGCAGTACAAAGCATGCGTTTTGAAAGAGGTTTGGTAAGGATCTCTCGAGAACAAAATCTAAGAGCAGCGAGATAATTCCAAATGGATTGATGAGCACTCTTTTTTTCGAGAAGCAAAGAAGGCAATGACCCGTAAATTTTTTGCGATTCCAAAGAAAAGATCGATTCGAAAAGTAGGAGAGGGAAAAGCATTTTTTTTGCATTCGGAAGATGGCCGAGCGCATGGCTATACTTTTCCACGAGTGCACTCGTAACGGCAAGCGGTTCCCGAATCTTTTCCCAACGTAGATGCGCAGGCGGAAGCTTATGTAGGCAGCTCATCTTCCCATTTTGTACACAGAAGCGATTAGCTCGTAAAGAACGTCTTGAATCTATCTAGAAAAGAGCGCTTTCTAGGAGAGTTTTTATCCCTTTCGGAAGCTGCAAAGGCGCGCAGGATTTCTTGCTGTTCAGAGGAGAGATCAACAGGTGTTTCGACGACGATCTTGACTAGCATATCGCCTCGGCCATGACCATGCACATTAGGAGCTCCTTTGCCGCGCACGCGCAGTACTTTTGCTGATTGCGTTCCCTGGGGAATTGCAATACTGCAAGTTTCTCCCAGAACCGTCGGAAGTTCTCTTTTACACCCAAGAGCAGCTTCTGTGAAACTGATGGGAAGCTCCAGAATGAGATCATCGCCTTCTCTTTGAAATACGGGGTGAGATGCAACAGTAATGAATACGTACAAATCTCCAGAAGGAGCGCCACCTTCTCCTGCATCGCCATATCCTGCCATGCGAAGCCGCATACCAGAATCGACACCTGCTGGAATTTTAATAGTGACTTGTTGCTTTTTCTTTACGCGCCCTGCTCCACGGCATTGTGGACAATGATTTGTGATGATTTGACCACGACCTCCACATTGCGCACACGTTGTTGACATGCTGAAGAAGCCTCGTGTCTGATGAAACTGGCCTGTTCCCTGGCAATGCGGACATTTTTTGATGCTACTAGGCGTCGCTGCACCAGATCCACGGCAATCTTCGCACTGTGTGTAATTTGTGAGGACTACGTCCTTTTCTATGCCTTTCATCGCTTCTTCAAAAGAAAGCGAGAGATTCACGCGCTTACTAGCGCCGGGACGGCCGCCAGCTTCTTCTTGCTCCATGCCGAAGATAGAGTCGAAAATGCCACCACCCCCTCCATCACTGCCAAAAGCATTCATGAACGTGCGAAGGGCTTCTTCCATCGAGGAAAAACCGCCAGGATGACCACCAGCTGCACCCCCCATGCCCCCACGGAGAGCCTCTGCCCCGTACTGGTCGTAGACAGCTCGCTTCTTTTCATCGCTCAGAACATCATATGCTTCGGAAATTTCCTTAAATTTTCGTTCTGCCTCGCTATTTCCCTGGTTGCGGTCAGGATGGTATTTTAGTGCATTTTTGCGGTAAGCCTTTTTGATCTCCTCTTGGGAGGCATTCTTGGCTACACCTAGAACCTTGTAATAGTCGCTCATTTTCGATGCAGTATATCATAGGAGGTGAAATTTAGCAAACCAACATTTTAAGTGCTAAAATGACCAAGATTCGTTTTCTCGGGAGGTGAAAAGAAATCAATGAGTTGTGCGCGTAAGAAGACCAAGGGCAGAAGTGATGAGTGCGGAAAGAGAACTTTCCGGACGCTCTTTTGCTGTTGTAATGAGAGCTTTTTGAGCAGCTGATGCAGGATAGCCCAGGTGGATCAGTGCATTCAAAGCATCTGCGTGACTGCGCATTTCATCAGAGAGAGCGAAATGACTGGATTCAAGAAAACTCTTATCTCCTTTGAGTTCGATGAGAAGGCGCTCTGCCGTCTTTTTCCCAATACCGGGAATTTTGCACAGAAGACTTACGTTTTCTTGTTGAATGGCTTGTACGAGAATTTCGATTTCCATGTGCCCTAACAAGCTCAGTGCTGTTTTAGGCCCGATGCCCGAAAGAGCGGTCAAGCGTTCAAAAAGGTCTCGCTCTTCTTTCGTTACAAAACCATATAAACGATGTGCATCTTCGCGCACGTAGAAAGAAAGAAATAGAGTCACTTCGAAACCAATCGCTGGAAGTTTGGTCCAGGCAGAAATGGATGTATGCAAGCGATACCCTATCCCATGTGCTTCAACGACGACATATGTAGGGGAGCTTGCCTTTAACGTACCACGAATGAATTCATACATAAACGATTTCCATGACAGAGAGCTATTGCAAGGGCATCTGCTGCATCTTCAGGTTTGGGGATTTCGGAGAGACCGAGCACGAGCTGAAGGAGTCTCTGTATTTCCTTTTTGTCCGCGTTTCCCGTTCCAAGAGCGCGCTTGATTTGCTTAGGAGGATATTCAAATACAGGGAGACCATTTTTTGCAGCAGCGATAAGGACAGCTCCTTGTGCTTTGCCTAATTTGAGCGCACTCTGTACATTTTTATAGACGAATTGCGTTTCTACGGCAACGGCATCAGGATGGTGTTTAGAGATGAGCTCTTCAATGGCAAGGAAAATAGTGAAGTATTTTTCTGCAGGAGAAGAAGCCGGATTTGTTCGAATAGAGCCAAAGTCCAAGGGAATCATTTGCGATTTTTGCGCGCAAATTACGCCGAAGCCTGTGATTTGTCCAGGGTCAATGCCGAGGATGATAGTACTACTCATATGGCAAGTGTAGCGGAATTTAGAAAAAGGGCGCTATGCTAGAGGGATGCGCTATCAAAATATCATTGTTCGAATGCCTAATTGGATGGGGGATTGCATCATGGCAACGCCCGTTTTGCAGGATTTGAAAGAAACGTTTCCCAAGGCAAGACTCATGGCTCTTTGCAAGCGTCCTTTGCATACGCTTCTTGAGAATAACCCATTTGTCGATGAAATATGGTCATTTACGCAGCCTCAAGAAGCAGTGTTCAAGATGAGAAAAACTCTATGCGACGTAGGGATTTTGTTGACGAATTCTTTGTCGTCTACATGGATGTTTGTGCGAGGAAAAGTGAGGACGCGCATTGGATTTCAAAGAGGGATAAGAACTCTCTTTTTAACGCACGCGCTTTCTATGCCAAAACAACCCGAGCACCTCGTAACGACGTATAAGAGAGTGCTAGAGCCTCTGGGCATCTTTCATTCTTCCTCCCTGCCGCGCATGGTTGTGACCAAAGAAGAAGCTGCACGAGCGGAAGATATGCTGCGAGCATACCCAAAGCCTGTGATAGGAATACATCCTGTAGCTACATATGGTCCTGCAAAATGTTGGCCGGCAGAGCGTTTTCGCAAAGTAACGGAAGAACTGCTTCGATCGCGCTCTTGCACGATTTTGTATGTTGGCAATGCGGATGCAAAAGAAACGATCGGAAATATCGTTGCAGAATTTCCTTCACACGTCGTAAATATGGCAGGAAAAACAACGATGAGAGAATTGGCGAGCCTTCTTCAAAAATGTTCTCTACTTTTGACCAATGATAGCGGACCGATGCATCTTGCGGATGCGTTGGACGTACCTGTCGTTGCACTCTTCGGTTCAACGTGCGACATACGAACCGGCCCCTATCGAAGAAATGGTGTGATGATACATAAACGCGTTACATGTTCTCCCTGCTTTCGACGCACATGCCCTATTGATTTTCGATGTATGAACGAGATTAGTGTAGAGGAGGTGCTCCATGCTGTGGAACAACATTTGGTGTAATCCTTTTGATCGCATGCTGAAAAAAGCTAGGAGTGCACAAGCAAAACGAGTGCTTCTTTGTTGGAATCGCGGATTGGGAGATATTCCTTTAGGGGTATATGGACTTGTACATCGCGTGCGCGAGTTTTTGCCCGATGCGGAAGTATGTGTCGTAACAAGACAAGAACTCGAGGATGGATTTCGATTGCTTGCAGGAATCACGCTGTTCATTGATCCTACGTGGAAGAGGTGGGTCACCGTTGATGTAGACGAAACGCTTCAAAGATTAGGGATACCAAGAGAATCGTTCGATCTGATTGTGGAAAAACCGGATCCTACCAAATGGCTTCGACATCAAATTGGCAAAATAACGCCCATGCTTTGTTGGGATCCTGCATGGGATGTACAGGCAGAGCGTTTCTCGATTCCGAAAAGTTTTCGCACCATTGCTGTGCACGTCCACACAGAAACGGGATACGCTCTCTGGCGCAATTGGCCAAATGCACATTGGCAGGATCTTTTTTCTCTCTTAGAAAAAGAAGAGGTACAAGTGCTTCTTTTCGGGTTATCCAAGGAGCACAAATTTGCGCAGAAAAACATCATAGATCTTCGAGGGGAAACGACATTGTACGAAATGCTTTCACTGATCAAAAATCGCTGTACGCATCTTGTAGCTCTCGATGGAGGTGTACTAGCCATGTGCTACTATCTCGATAGCTCTTTTCCTCTCAATGTCGTAACTCTTTGGGCCAATCGCGAACATGGAATTTTGCGCCAAAAAGTTACTTCTCCCAATCCCCTTTTGCACCATATTCCACTTGTTGCACCGCAAAATGACCTCAATGCGTTGGAAGTTGTACAGGTGTTCGAAGCGGTGATGCAGTGAAAAAAAATGTACAGATACGAACATTGCTCGCGACACTCGGCCAGCCCCACCTAGCACAGGGAATCGATGCACTTTCATTGCAAGAGCAATCAGCATTTTTGAACGAACTGGAGAGATTTGGCGCTTCGACTCTCGCGTGGCAACGTGCACTTCTTGCACAGTCTCCTAAGAATTTTGAAGAATGCACACCACATCATTGCGTTGCCAAATGGGGAGATCTCCGCGATCAAATGACAGGAGAAGCGTTGCTGATAGAAGGGAAAGTAGGATGTCTTTTACTTGCAGGTGGACAAGGCTCGCGCATGGGATGTACAGGTCCCAAGGGTATGACAGTTGTAGTAAAGAACAAGACGCTATTTCATCTCTTTGCTGAAAAAGCGATTGCTGCAGAAAAAAAAATAGGAAGATCCCTTCCGGTTGCGATCATGACATCGCCGCTCAACGATCGTGCAACACGTGCGTTCTTTGAAGAAAATCAATATTTTGGGATAGAGAATCTCTCTTTTTTTTCTCAAGAAGTGCTCCCCCTTTTAGATAGAGAGGGAAATTGGTTCCTTCAAAAGCCAGGAACATTGTGCGTGGGCCCTGATGGCAATGGCGGAGCGTTGGAATGCTTTTTTGAACAAAAGTTGTGGCATCAATGGAAAGAGCAAGGCGTCACGCATGTAAACGTCTGCTTTGTCGACAATCCTCTCGCCGATCCTTTTGATCCTACCTTTGTAGGATTTGCACACAATCGAGGTCTCGATTGTGCTTTGAAGGGAGTCGAACGACTTTCTGCAGAAGAAAAAATGGGCGTCTTTGCGTCACACCGAGGGCGGTTGAAAGTGCTCGAATACTTTGAATATGCAGCAAAAGAGGCATTTTCTCTCGCGCATACCGGTCTTATGTGTGTGAAGATGTCGTGGATTGCGTCGTTGTATGAAGACAAACAGAGTAAAATGCCCTTTCACCTTGCCCACAAGCAAGTAGATACATCCTATGGGAAAAGAGCAGTCTTAAAGTGCGAACGCTTTTTGTTCGATCTTTTGGAGAGCACACCTCGCGCAGAAGTCATGCTCTATCCACGAGAGCGCACTTATGCACCACTAAAAGGAGGACAAGCTTGAACCGATACCACCCACTTTCGCCTGAAGAAGAACGCATCATTGTCGACAAAGGGACAGAGCCTCCCGGCAGTGGAGAATTCGACACATGGAATGCAGCAGGGGTTTACGTGTGCAAGCGATGCGATTTGCCGCTATACTTTTCCAAGAACAAATTTTCCTCCGGATGCGGCTGGCCAAGCTTTGATGAAGAAATCGAAGGTGCTATTGAAAGAAGTAGAGATGCCGATGGCGTGCGTACGGAAATTTTGTGTGCATATTGTCATGGGCATTTGGGGCATGTTTTTTCCGGCGAGCGCTTGACTCCGAAAAATACGCGGCATTGCGTAAATTCTCTTTCCATGTCCTTTGTCCCTGCATATACAAAAGAAGGATACGAGCGCGCCCTTTTTGCAGGAGGCTGTTTTTGGGGAGTGGAGCATCTTCTCAAGAGGCAATCAGGAGTCGTGCGCACAAAATCTGGGTATATTGGAGGCCATTTTGTAGATCCCACCTATGAAGATGTGTGTACAGGTAGAACAGGTCATGCAGAGGCCGTGGAAGTAGAATTTGACCCAGCACGCGTAAGTTATAAAGAGTTAGCTCAATTTTTTTTGGAAATTCACGATCCTACGCAAAAAAATAGACAAGGCCCTGATATAGGAAATCAATATCGCTCTGCCATTTTCGTTCTCACGGAAGAGCAGAATCGCATCGCAGAAGAACTCATTGGCATCCTCAAAAGAAAAGGGCTTGCAGTAGTTACAGAAGTAGTTCCCGCAGGCCCTTTTTATCCCGCGGAAGAGATGCACCAAGAGTATTATGAAAAAACAGGCGAAGCTCCCTACTGCCATCGGCGCATAGGTAGGTTTTAAAATCAGATTCTCTACACAAGAATCTGCA
>JAKAAD010000094.1 GCA_021802305.1 bacterium | reverse complement strand
ACAACTTTCCCCTTCAGCCGCCAACATTTGCAAGATCGCAGATCGAGGATCTATCCAAGCATCAATCATTGCATCGCAGATTGATCTCAAAGAATGGGTCATTGCAGAGAAATCCACGCAAAAAAATCTCACATATATAGGAATGAAGCTCTTCATGCCCCCGTTGGGGTGCATTTGGCACGCAAGTCATGGGATGTATTATTTCGTTCAATGGATTCGAACAGGTGAAAGACATCCCTATTTTAATAAGCATATTCGCGCTCTGGTTGCAGACCTCATATACACCATAGCCACTCTCTCCTTAGCTATTGCTACAGGCCTATGTGCCGTTTCGTTTAGTTGCAAGTTGCTAAAGATGAAAGAATTTGCATTTCGTCCTGATGATAGTTTTAAGTCCTATTTTGTCGTGTTGTGCGCCTCACTTCTTGGCACACTGTTTTTCCCAACTGTATTATTATCGTTTTTGCGAGAAATGACTTTTTGTACTCACGAATCAGCAATCTCCAAATCCTACTTCCTTAAGCAACATTTAGGGCTGATCGGAGAAAACGGCTGGTTGCTCACCTATGACCAAAAAGTGGATCATCAGTGGCTATTCGATCTCCTTGAAGCGCTTCGAAGACAAGTGGCAAAAAAAGTCTTAGCAAAAGTAGAAAAGATGGGTAAGACCCATATATTTGCAGGACTCATTCCATATCGTATTACACCACATAGTTATATACGATTAAGTGTAGGAGGAAAGTTGTCTTTTATTCCTGCTTGCGAAGAGGCATCAAAAAAGTGTTATCTTGTCGAGGCCCCACTCAAAATTATAGGTATAGAAATAGACGGATCGAACAAAATAAAGCTCGGAAAGCGATTATCTTGCAAAAACCCAAAGCTCATTTTCCAAATGTCTGACGAACGATTGTGGAACAGTTATTATGTAAAGGAGCTAAAGGAGCTGAAGGGGTGTCTTGATATGTACGATGAAATATCTAGGATTCAATCACAACTGACTTCCTTAACATTGACAAATTTCCTTCTACCTGAAACCCCCGCTGAGAAGTTCAAAAATGTATTGCAAAGGTGGTGCGTTTCCGAAAAGATAGAAGAGACAACCATACATATTTTTGAGAAAAAGATCCTACAAGCAAAAGAAGGAAGCAACCCTTTTATTGTGTTAGATGTGCAAGTGTATACTACTTCAACAGCAAATGAGGCTCTACGTGCATGCCTCCGTTCTTATTTTAAAAAAAAATCCGAATTATCTGATAAATGTAATCAATACAAAAAGCAGGAGAAACAATTAATGAAATCATTGAGATCCACATCAAACGTTTTGCGTGCAGCTCTGGAATATAGCGAATATGTATGCAGAAATGATTTGATCCACACAGATATTTTCAAGGAGTGCACTTAGATACTGCAATGCTACTACAAACAGTACCAAATTCTCAATTTTTGAATTCATTTGTTTATATCGTTTCTCGTTGGCTGGAAATTTTTCACACATTAAGGCAAGGATTCTCATGACCACTTCTCCCACTTCACAACGTCCTCTTAAGAACTCTGGTTGCGGTGGTGCGTATGAAAATGTATCGATGCAAGGACTATCGTGCTTCAAGAAGAATTCTATCACATCTCCTTCGATCACGCTGCCGTTAGACATGTTGCGCGCACATATTTTTTGCCTCTTGCCTTTAAAAGATCTAAAACAAGCAAGCAAAGTCTGCAAAGCTTGGAACAAAATTGCAAACGAGTTGCTGCAATGCGCATATGATGTAATAAAAATATGGGAGCACCTTTATTGGAGTACTTACGATGTCATAAATAATAGTAAGGGCTTCCCGGCGCCCCCTTCAGATTCGATGATCGCCTCCATAATAGAGGAAGAGTTTGATAAAGCGATAGAGCAAGCTGAAATTAAAAAATTAGAGATAGACGACAGTAAAAAAATCTATAAATTTATTTTTATTAGTATTCATGCAAAACTATGCTCTATTCCAAAACCCATAACGAAATTGATACATCTATGCAAAATGAATTTTAGTTACAATTTTATACAGTATATTCCATGTGAAATTTTAAAATTAAAGTGTCTTCAACAAATTAATTTAAGCCATAACTTTATACAGTCTATCCCAAACGAATTGTGGCAATTAGAACATATTATGTACTTAGATCTTAGTTATAATAACATATCTTTTATACAAAATGATGTAGTAAATAAATGGGGCTTTTCTTTCTTAGATCTTAGTCATAATCGTCTTACCACTCTCCCTGAGTGGATGGGTCGTAGTTTCTTCAAATGGTTAAATGCCAGTTATAATTGCTTAACCTCTATTCCAAGTACTATTTGCAATGTGGTAACGTATTTTTTGGATTTGAGCCATAATCAGCTTACCACCATCACCACAGAAATGATTTGCTGCGAGGAGGAGTGTATAGGGATGGATTTTAGTTATAATCGTCTTTCTGCTCTTCCTGAATGGAGCAGAGACACCATCCTGAAATGGCTAGATGCTAGTCATAATGACTTAGCTTCAATTCCCACAACTATTTCAAATTTGAGTTGGCTCAATGTCTTGTATTTAAATAATAACAAGCTCACTACTTTTCCGAATGCTTGCCTTCATCTTCCCAACCTTCGCATAATCTCTCTTGAAAACAATCAAATACAATCCATCCCTGAGGAGATCCCTTTTTCACTTACGCCATGGGGGAGTACTACCCTAATCAAAGGGAGTACTGTGATTGAGATCAAAAGCAACCCGATACGCCCCAATGAGGAACTCTATTACAAGGTCATGCGTTGCTTTCACAAATATTTTTCCACAGTATGCTACGTCTTCTCCATTGCATTGGCGAT
The DNA here is from genome assembly GCA_021802305.1 of bacterium. Classification (GTDB taxonomy): domain Bacteria; phylum Chlamydiota; class Chlamydiia; order Chlamydiales; family Rhabdochlamydiaceae; genus JAKAAD01. The sequence goes on along the minus strand of JAKAAD010000094.1, from coordinate 830 downwards.
ATTGTTGATTGCAAACCAGATTTTCCTGAAACGCAAGCACACACAGGGGGTTTTCAGTAAAAGATTTGATAGATGAAAAATTTTTGCAAAAAGTAGCGCCTTTCACTAATGCTGAGGTGTTTATGAAAAAAAACCGGTCGATTCACTCCTCGATCAACAAGAATGCATCGACTCTATCGAAAGGCTATTCGAAGACATCTCGAATTCCAGAGTTGCAGATAATCAGTCGTATCCATTAAACTATTTCCTAATGATTCTCGCGGTGGTCATCACAGTTGCTCAAAATATGGAATGACGGCAACAGGAAAATCTGCGATCAATCTGTGAAAATGGCATGATGTACTACGCTGAAAGCGTAGTGAAGAAATCACTGAAGAACTACCATTGATGGGGAGGTATCGACACCATGAAGAAACTCATCCTTGAAGAGAACCCGCCAAAGAAGATCGCGCAAACACAATAAAACTGTTATGAGCATAGACCCCCTCTACTATCCTAAATTCTCAACTTTCCCCAACTGGGAAAGACGCCCTTTTTCGGAATTATCTAATCGATGGATCTTAAGTAATAATTGGTTTTCACCTACAGATTACAAGATCAGAAAAATCCAGGATCAAGGATCTATCTCGAATTCCATTGAAAAGATACAAGAGCGTCTTTGTGACGAACGGGAGATGAACGTAAAACAAAGAAGTATCTTAGCATTTTTGGCTTATTATGGATGCATTCCCCCTTTGTATAGCTTCCTAACGTTCATGGGATGTGCATGGCACTTAAGCCATGCTGTTTATTACGCCATATGTGGGATACGAAAAGAAAAGTAGTGAGCT
>JAKAAD010000093.1 GCA_021802305.1 bacterium | reverse complement strand
TGAAAGGAGGCCAATCCGAGACGCTAAACAAAAACCCCACGTTCCTGCTCCTAAATATCCAATGCGCATAGATTGCCTCGACTTTGTACATTTTTGGCGAGCAAATCTCATATCGCGAATGCATCTCCTCAAAAATGCTGCCGCAAAAATGTACAAAGTCGAGGTTTACATGGATATACCACATGCAGGACAATAAGCGCACCTTCTCCAAAACTCTTGTTAATGAGAAGGCGTAGAAGAAAGAGAAGGGCTCATCGTCGGAAATAACTTCTTCTCTACCATTTCGATGATGATGTGGATAGCTGTCATATGCGCTTCTTGAATGCGATCGCTATAACCAAAATGAGGAACGATCCACTCGAGATCAGCAACTCCCTGGAGTTTGCCACCATTTTTCCCCAAAAAAGCTATGGTCTTCATGGAGCGCTTCTTCGCTTGTGAAAATGCTGCAATGAGGTTAGCAGAATTTCCGCTCGTTGTAAGGCCGATGAAGAGATCTCCAGGGCATCCTAGCGAATCTACCCCTCGCGCAAAGACTTGATCGAATCCATAATCATTTCCCGTACAGGTAAGAAATCCCGGGTCGGAAAGAGCGATCGCTGGAAGCCCGGGTCGCTTTTCTCGAAACTGGCCCGTGAACTCTTCTGCAAAATGCATAGCATCGCACAAACTTCCCCCATTTCCTGCAATGAGTAACTTGTTTCCTTCCGCATAGCAACTTACAATGGCTGTTGCGGCACGTTCCATAAATTCCACACTCTTTTGCATGCGCAAAAAAGCAAGCGTTTCCATGGCTTCTTGAACAGAGTGTAAGATCTCTTCTTGCATAAAAGGAGCCTTTTTAGAAATTTCCCGTTTGTAACATCGTAGTCCAATCTAGCGCAGTCTGGCGCTTTTTTCCACAAAGAGCATAAAAATTACCAAGAGCATTGCTGTAATCTTGAAAATCAGGAAATGCATCGGCATCCCATCGCATATCCAACTTCTTTTTTTCTTCTTTGAATGATTTCGTAATTTTTACTTGTAAGCACTCCACCATTGCTTTGATAGCACTCATGTCATTAGAGTCAATGGCCGTGTTAAGCTCTTGTTTTAGAAGATACAATATTCGCTTCTGTATGAAAACATCTTTCTGTCCATCAACAACAATTTGACCTGGTGTAAAGGAAGCGTTTCTAAACGGATCTTTAATCTCACCTTTTTTGACCATATGCGACGAAAGCAAAATCAATGAAGAGCAATCGCTCCCATAGAAGGGAATCTTTGCAAATGAGATTGCATTTCTTGCTAACGCGGCAAAGTACAGCAAGCTCATGAGCCTGAAACCCTTTGAAAATGATAAACCACACGTCGTTAGGAAGTTGAAAAATAACATGCTCATCACTCTGTGATGCGCTTGTACTTGATGGCACCGTTCCAACGGGAGTGGTTATCATTCACCTCTAGCGTAAACATGTAAAAGCAAGTATTGTTTTCGACAAGAAGAACGTCCAAATTACATCAGACGATAGGGAATATATCGAATTTCTCTCTCGAGCAAGATGCCTTGTTTTTCAAAAACTACTTTCTCTACATGAGCCATTAATGCAAGCACATCTTCAGCACGAGCATCTCCACGATTGACGATGAAATTTGCGTGTTTTTCAGAAACAATGGCCCCCCCTATCCTTGCTCCCTTTAGACCGCATATCTCGATCATGCTTCCTGCAGATTTTCCCGGGGGATTGCGAAACACACATCCAATGGAGGGATCATCGTAAGGTTGCGTCTCCGTTCGATATCGAATAAAACCCAGTTGCTTTTGTCGTGCTTCCGGAGCCTTGGTTAAGGCAAATGTGGCTCCGACAATAATGCAATCATTTTCCTGGAAAGAAGAATATCGATAAGCAAAACGAAGCTCCTCTCGATGAAATGTGCGTAGCTTTCCTTCTTTTGTAACCACCTCGACGCGCATAAGAGTCTCCTTTGTCTCCTGACCATTTGCGCCTGCATTCATGAAAATGGCGCCTCCTACGGATCCGGGAATTCCAGAAGCAAATTCGAGCCCTGCGTACCCTTTGCGTGCCGTTTGTGCGCCTAATAAAGAAAAAGAAAAGCCTGCACCAACAGAGATAGTTCCCTCTTGCATTACACAGTGCGCAATTTTATTGAGGATGACGAGTCCATCAAAGCCTCGGTCATCGAATAAACAATTAGAACCTTTCCCTACAATCAAAAGCGGCCTGGGAAACCAAGAAGAGATGAGGGCTTGTAATTCTCCTACTGAACGCGCCTCTGCAAAGTAGGATGCCGGTCCTCCTATGCGAAATGTTGAATAGGAACGAAGAGGAACATTTTCTTCCATGGGTTCCATGTCAGGATACTATCGAATCGTCTTATTTGGTATAAGTAATCTATGCAGCCATTGCATGTCGCCATTGTAGGAGCAACAGGAGCTGTCGGAAAAGAACTCCTTGCTCTTCTAGAAAAGAGCCCCCTTTCTCTTCGCAAACTTACTTGCTTTGCTTCTCCAAAATCCATTGGCAAAACCATTACATTTCGAAGAGAGCACCTTTCCATAGAAAGTCTCTCCACCCATTGCTTTACTGGAGTAGATCTTGCTCTCTTTTGCGCAGGAAAAGAGATTGCTAAAATGTGGGCATCGAAAGCTGTTGCTGAGGGAGCCCTCGTCATCGACAATAGCTCTGCCTTTCGACGCGATGCAAATGTTCCTCTCGTTATTCCGGAGATCAATCCAGAAGCTCTCTCTCAACATCGCGGAATCATCGCTTCGCCAAATTGCACAACAACGCTCATGCTCATGGCGCTCTTCCCTTTACACAATGTAAACCCCATCCAACGCATTCACGCGGCAACCTATCAAGCAATTAGCGGTGCAGGACAAAAGGCTATGGACGAACTCCTGCAGGAAATGCGGCTCTCTTTAGAAGGCGGTACGTATCAACCCATGTCTTATCCTTATCCTCTTGCATGGAATCTCTTCACGCACAATTCTCCCATGCAGGAAAATGGATATGTCGAAGAAGAGCTCAAAATGGTGCATGAAACGCATAAGATTTTGAATGATGAAACGATTGCCGTTCACGCAACATGCGTTCGCGTGCCTGTCCTTCGTGCACATAGTATCGCCCTTCACGTGACATGCAAAGAGCCTGTGGAAATGAAACGCATGATCTCTCTTCTACAATGTGCTCCCGGCATTTGCATCAGTGAGAACGTTCCGCATATGCCATTGGATGCTTCCGGGCAAGGCGCTGTATTCTGCAGCCGCATCAGACAGGATCTCTTTGATCCACATGCTCTCTCTTTATGGGTCGTCGGAGATCAATTACTCAAAGGCGCAGCTCTCAATGTTCTACAGATCGCAGAAAAAATCTTTCTCGCGTATATCCATCAATAATAGACCTCTTGCATAACTAAAGAATCCCAAAATTGACAGAAGTTTAGTTATGCAAGAGGTTTAATAGATGATAGAAAAAAAATGGTGGGTACTTTTTGCTGTAACAATAGGTATCTCTGTAGTTTTCATCGATATCTCTGTCATCCCCGTTGCCGTGCCAACGATCCGCGAGGAATTTCAGCTCACGGGAATCATGGGCGACTGGGTCATCAATGCATATACGCTTGCGCTTACGATTCTCTTGATCCCTGGCGCGCGCATGGTAGAAATGCTTGGGGGGAGGCGAGCACTCCTTTGGGGAATGGCTATCTTTGGTGTTGCATCTGGCCTGGGCGGATTTAGCCAATCGG
>JAKAAD010000092.1 GCA_021802305.1 bacterium | reverse complement strand
TTTTTTTCTGCTTGAACCATATAAACTGAGATAATTGCTTAAAGCAACACCAGAGTATTGAGAACTAGCGGATAATTTAAAATTGAAATCAAAAAGGGTTATTACAACTTCATAGATGAAGTTAGCAGCGAAAATTCCTAAGAGATAGCGATTTTTCAACAGTAATTTTAACCCTTCAAAAAATCCCGGTTCGTGCTCTTTCGTTGTCTCTGTAGCCCCTTCTTGGGAGGCAATCCATTGCGCAGGAGTAGCTTTTAAGAAATACCTAACAAGAGGAATGATGCATAACGTCAAGACGCCAAGAGAAATAATAGAGAGAGCATCCGTAGTGCATCCCAAGCGATGAGGAAGTCCTCCGATAGAAACTGGCAAAACAATGCCTCCTATCTGCCCAATGGCAACGACGAGAGGAAATCCTCTTTTTGCATGATGAGCTTCCGTTGTATCCGTTGCAAAAGCCCAAAATAGGGCGACGACGAGGGATCCAAAGCTTTCCACAAAGAGATACCAGAGATACCCTAGAGCTTTTGTGCTCATGAGACCTAGGAAAGAACGACTTGCGATCTCTTCACTTGTCCCTTGGACAGCCATCATTAATAACCCAAAGAAAAGAGTACAAACTCCATAAAAGGCAGGAAGAATCATTAACATCTTTTCGCGAGATGTCTTCCCTAAAAGCTTTGTATAGAACATGACTAAGGGCAGAAGAGCAAGTACAGAAACCGTTTTTGCAAAGGGAAGGTGGTATTTTCCAACAAGCTGAATAAAAACGGCATCTTTTAATGGGCGCAATGTCCAATAGACCCCAATAATAAGGGCAAAAATCAATCCCATGCGAAGAAATTTTTTAAATTCTTCCTTTTCAAAATTGCCAAAGTTAAATTTGCATATCCACTGAAAAATTTTTAATATAAATCCGCTAATATTCATTAACTCCTCTTTGTCAGCACTAGGATAACCGATTGAATTTAATTCGTATTATTGATATATTCGATTTCGAATATCGATGAAAATAAAAATTAAAAGTGTTCCTGTTCATTAAAAATGAATGTTTTAAAAAATGTGGATAAAAAAAATCCTCAAAGGCTAGAGAGCTCATTGAAGAATTTACGCATCGCAGATGTAGAATTATTTATTACAGCTGCTCATTTTAAAAGCCTTGGAAAATCAGCTACTTTTCATCATCTTAGCCAAAGCGCTGCCAGTACAGCTATACAACGGGTCGAAGCAGCTTTTGGGATTCCTCTTTGCACCCATGAAAAGAGACAATTTACACTGACAAGAGAGGGTCAGCTCTATCTTCCTTGCCTTGAAAATTGGGTAAATGATCTTCGCAGCTTCATTGTGTCACAAGATCGGGCCCCCATACGACTTGTTACAACACATGCCATTGCAGGTATTGCTATCCCTGCGCTTCTTTCCTTGGGCCATGTGGAATTTACCTGTATGCGTCCTGATCTTGCGTATGCTGCCATACTACGCGATGAAGCGGACATCGCTCTTGTTTTGGACAATGCAACCTGGAGGGATGTCGTTTCCACTGAAGTAGGAAGAGGCGATTTTCAACTCTATTCAAGGAAAAGAAATGCTCCTAGGCAACCCGTCCTTCTCCCAGAAGACCAAATGGAGGTCTTGGCACTTCAACAACGTTGGCAAGAATTACATGGAGGCCCTATCCCTATTCAATCGCGCATCCCTAGCTGGTCTTTGATTGCAACTATTTGCGCTACGTCCGAGGAGGTTGGTTTTCTTCCCAACTTTTTAGCAAAAGCATTTGGACTGCATCCTGTCTCTTGGCAGCCTGCTCCTTCCCCTTATCGCATCCTTGCGATCTATAGAAAGCGTCAAAATCGTTTTGGCGTATTGATAGAAAAACTTCGCGAAGCTTTTCACTTTATTCCATCTACCATCACATCCGATGATGGAAGTACGGATACATGAGATAGGTCATCGACATTACTAGATTGCAATTGTATTTCCATTGCATAATGCGAAGAACCTTCTCTTGCTTCATCTGCATGTACGACAACTCCTACGTACAAACCTTGTGGAAATACGCCATCTAATCCACTCGTAACAAGCACATCTCCCGGAGAGAATACGAGAGGAGAAGAGCTTCCGCTATCCAAAAATCCCATACCGATAAGTGTTTGGCCGCGAGAACGCCAAAGAGAGGCTCCGGATCCTTGTACTTCTCCCTTCACATGTTCTTTTCCTAAAGATCCACATACGGAAATGACAAGTTTTGGATCTGTGATCAATCTTACTCGCGAACAACGCGTCCCCACGTATTCAACCACTCCGATGAGGGAATTGCCAACTAATACAGGGCTATGCACTGCAATCACTCGTGCTCCTCGTTCTTCGTTATCCTTATTTCCTACATCAATCCAAAGCGTGCTACTCCACGATGCAGGGTCGCGGAGCACAACTTGTGCGGGCATTGAACGAAGTTCGGCGTCTAATCGCGCTGCAAGTTCATGTAGTCGTTTTTGCAGCGAACGCTTCTCCTTGGTCCACACACTCAATGCTTCTATTCTCTGCTCATTTGTGAGCCATGCACGTGCGCGTTCGAGTTGCACGCGCAAGAAGGCGTTTTCTTGGCGAAGTTTCTGCAGTTCTAAGACCTCAGTAGGCTTTTTCGGTCGTAGCCAATGAACGGATAAGAAAGAAGCCATGGAATATCTCAGTTTGTCTGTGAAAGTTTTAGGAACCATCCAGATCACGGCTATGAGAAATCCTAAAAAAACATATGTTGTACGGAATCGGAATTTTCGCATCAATTTTTGCTAACGGCTGCTATGGCTTGTACGACAGTGTCGAGATTCTCTGCATGTAAGCCGGAAAGATTAATTCGCGCATCGCGAGTCATATAGATTGCATATTCATTTTGTAATCGTTGTATCTCTTCTTGCGTAAGTTTTAAGCAAGTAAACATCCCCTTGCCCTCCTTCACATGTATAAAACTCTGTTTGGGCAGCTCTTTTTCCAAGCGAAGTGCAAACTTTTGTCTCATATGTTCCATTGTTTTCCGCATCTCGTTCAATTCTCGTTCCCACTTCTTATGCAATGCTGCATTGCTTAAAATAAAAGAAACAATTGTAGATCCATGGATGGGGGGGTTGGAATACTCCATGCGAATTGCCTGTTGTACACGGCTTGCAACATTTTCAGCGACACTCGCTTTGCTCGTGCCAATGAAGAGAGCCCCTACGCGCTCTCCGTAGAGAGAGAAAATCTTAGAAGCGGAAAATGCGACGAGAAAATCAAGTCCGCTTGCAGCAAATGCACGAATTCCATAGGCATCTTCCTCTAACTCTTTTCCAAATCCCAGATAAGCACTATCGATGAAGGGAACACACTCTTTTTCTGCAAAGAGAGAGACGAGTTTTTGCCACTCTTCCTGTGTAAAGTCCCATCCTGTAGGATTGTGACATGATCCATGTAATACAACGATACTTCCTCGTTCCAATCGCCTGAAAAAAGCAAATGCATTTTCTTTCTCAAATAAAGAATTCTGCAAATCGTAGTAGGGGTAAAAATGCACATCTAATTTGCACCCCCGAAAAACTCCGCGATGATTGGGCCATGTAGGTGAAGAAATGAAGATGGGCCGATTCCATTCTTCTTTGAGAAATGCGCCTCCGATGCGCAATGCCCCCGTCCCTCCTACGGTTTGAAATCCAGCAATCCGCGCGCGCTCTTTTTCCCAGAAGTCAGATCCAAACACTAATTCTCCGACTCTATCGATATATTCAGGATCGCGGAAGTGTTAGC
>JAKAAD010000091.1 GCA_021802305.1 bacterium | reverse complement strand
CTTAACTGTTTGAGAGAGAAGGACATCTGATAAAATATGCTGTTTTTGAGCCCCGAGGACATAAAGAACGATGGCGTTTGCTGCATTGATGAGATCCATGGTAAACGTCATCCGCCATCCCTTTTCTTCATTGGCAAGGTGAGAAACCACAGTGCGATTTTTGATTTTTAACCCGGGGGATTTGGGAAATAGGGAAGCTGTGTGCCCATCCTCTCCCATCCCCAACATGACAAGATCAAAGGCTCTTCCTTGAAGGACAGTTTGGATGGTCTTTTCATATTGCATTGCGTCGGCGTCATTTTTCGTTTCTGCGGGCATGCGGTAAATCTGCTGTTTAGGGATAGGCATGTTCTTAAAACCTGCTTCCATGGCCATGTGGTAATTGCTGTCAGGGTCCTCTGGGGGAACGGCGCGCTCGTCACTCCAAAAAAGGTGAATATGTGGCCAATCGATCTCTTTAGATTGAGGGGGAGAAGTAATGCGTTCAAAGAGTGCTTTAGGGGTGGATCCTCCGGAAAGGGCAACGTAAAAGGCCCCGTGGTCTTTGATGGCTTTTTTGCACGTTTGTATGAAGTGTTGGGTGCAAAAGAGGAGAGTAGAGATGTAATCCCCCGGAATCACGAGGTTCCAGCGTTTGTTGAGTGGTTTGATATTGGAAAAGGTCATAATGTTACATTCCCGTATTGTCTTAATAGTTGAAGCACTTTGATAAAATGCTTCGAAGTTCCTTGATGAGTAATCTCCTTGACTAAAGAGTGACCGGATTCTGCTTTGCTGAACGTAAAATAAGAGGGGAGTTGACAGCTAAAATCATCGGAAGGATACAACGTCAAACGAGAAATTTCCTCGCGATCGCGTTGGAGTAGAAAGTGTTCTCCTTTTGTGGTTGCAAATTCGACGTCGAGGATGAGTCCCGGGGGAAGATTTGCAAAGCTTGTGGGAAGGAGTCTGCATTCTATGGGGGTGTTTTCTTTGGCATAGGAAAAAATTTCGGTGGTGCCTTCATAAGTGAGATCTTTCCAGTCCCATTGAAATTGGCAGGCGAGCCAGGCTTGTAAAAAGATCGATTGTATTTTTGTATGAGCAAAAAAAGGAGTTTCTTTTGCGTTATATGTGATCTGTATTGATGTGATTCTTTCGAGTTGTTCGCATCGTTCTTTGGAAAAAAATGCAATCAAGAAGAGATCGCGCAGCGTTTCTGTGCGCGCCCAGTTGAGATCGGCAATGGCTACGTTTTTTTTGTTGTAGATAGAAAGAGCATTGGATGCAAAATTAGGGAGACTTTCTGTGGATTCTGAATCAAAGATGATGCGATCGAATGCTAGCGTTTGTTCAAAGGGCAGTTTTTCCCAACTGGGGTCTTCTGCCCACACAAGATAGATGGGAAGGTCAGGAAGAATATGCGGAAGCACGAGGAGAGGAACGCGATCTTTGGCATTTTTTGCAACACGTAGGCGAATGAAATCGCAAGCGACGTCATATTCTCCCTTACTCGAAAACATAATGGAAACTTCTGCTGTAAGCTCTTTAAGGCTAGATTCTTGTTGTACGACGACGAGAAGGATTCTTGCAGGAAAAGTCTTGATGACTTTTTGGATGATTTTTTCGATATAAGTCAAACGATGCCCATCTTCTACATAGACGAGCAAATTGAAAAGAGAGGCTCGCGCAACGCCCTTGGTTTCTAGAGAAGTCCAAATTTGGCTGAGTTTCGTTTCGATTTCTGCGGGGGAAACGGGATAGACTTCTGCCATTAGAGCAATCTCCATGCGCGTCCATCGCGCTTGAGCAAGGCGTCTGCTTCTTTAGGACCCCACGTTCCCGATGAATAGTTAGGAAAATTCGCAGCTTTTTGGTTGTGCCACACTTCTAGCACCGGTGTGAAAAATTCCCAGGAGGAAAAAACTTCATCTTCTCGAGCAAAAAGCGTGGAATCCCCAAGTATGGCATCGAGGATGAGTCGTTCGTAGGCTTCGGGTGGGCTCTGGCCGAAGTAGGCGCCATAGCGAAAATCCATCTTCACGGGCTGTATGGGGCTTGTGGGTCCGGGAATTTTGCAATTGATCTTCAGGGAGATGCCCTCATCGGGTTGAATGCGGAGAGCCAGGGTATTGGGAGGGCTTTTTTCTCCGCGTTGAAAGAGGACGTGCGGAGGTTCTTTGAAGATAACTGCAATTTCGGAGACGCGCTTTGCAAGGCGCTTGCCACTTCGAATATAGAAGGGAACACCTGCCCAGCGCCAATTGTCTATGAGGACTTTGAAGCATGCGTATGTCTCGACATTGGATTGGGGAGAGACTTTTTCTTCCTGGCGATAACCGGGTACGGATTCTCCCCCAATGTAGCCGGGGCCATATTGTCCACGCACAGCAAAGGCATCGAGTTCATCCATCTTAGGAGGCTGCAGTGCTTCGAGAATTTTAACTTTTTCATCTCTAATGGCATTTGCAGTTAAGTTCACAGGGGGTTCCATTGCCGTAAGACTGAGAAGTTGCATCATGTGGTTTTGCATGATATCGCGAAGAATACCTGCTTCTTCGAAGAATGCTCCACGCGTTCCAATGCCGAGATCTTCTGCCACGCTAATTTGCACGTGATCGATGTAGCGATTGTTCCATACGGATTCAAAGAGAGCATTTGCAAAGCGAAAGATCATGATGTTTTGCACCGTCTCTTTTCCGAGATAGTGATCGATGCGATAGATTTGATTTTCTTTCAAAAACTTGAGGAGTTCACTTTGCAGATCATGAGCAGACGTGAGGTCATGGCCAAAAGGTTTTTCGATGATAACGCGCGACCACATCTCTTGCACTTTTGTTTCATTGTATAAGCAGTTTGCTTTATACAAATGTTCGCAAATCATTGTGAAAAAGCTCGGCTGGGTCGCTAGGTAGAACATGCGATTCCCTTTTGTCCCTAACCGTCCATCGAGCTCTTGCATAAACGTTTGCAAGGCTTGATATCCTGCTTCTTCGTGAAATTCTGCTCGGTGGTAAAAGATCTGCTCTTTGAAATGGGCCCAGACGGTTTCATCAATGGGTTTTGTGCGAGAAAATTTTGCCACTCCTTCGCGCATTTCTTCGCGAAATGCATCATGAGTTTTCTCCCTTCGCGCAAATCCAACGACTGCAAATTGTGCAGGAAGTTGCCCATCACGTGCAAGATTGTAGAGTGCAGGGAATAGCTTTCGCGCCGTCAAATCGCCTGTTGCTCCAAAGATCACAAGAACGCAAGGAGGAATAAACCGGCTCGAGGTGCCCGGTTCTTGCAGAGGATGAGCTTGCGAATTGGCTGGCATGAACTCATGCTTATACCATACTTTGCAAAATAATCACTTAGAGTCTGTTTTCCAGCTGAATCACTGCTGTGATATGACCTCAGCATGATCTATACATTGTTGAAGAAGTGTGCTCAGTAATTGCTCAAGAGGTTTCTCGTAAACTGTGTAGTTGGCAGGATTTTTCAAAAGACGTAACAGGAGCGGTTCCCCATCAATGCAGCTAAATAAAAAATTCCGTTGCTTGATGGAATTGCAGTCATCAATTAAGTGCAGCAACACGCTGATAAACCTCACATGATCGCGAAGAGGTGATATTTTATTGCTGAGGAACCCCATATCAATCAGAACAGGATTTTTGTTTTCGTCCAACAGAACATTTTTAACATGCAGATCATCGTGCACAAGGTGTTCACTGTGGAGCACTGTAAGAAGATCCCAAAGTTTTTGAGCAAAAGTAAATAGTTCTCTTGTTGACATGGTTTTTATTACATCTTTTGAGTCTGCAAGAGTGTTTCCTTTGATGTAGGGTAGTACTTTGCAA
>JAKAAD010000090.1 GCA_021802305.1 bacterium | reverse complement strand
ATAATCGACGCTCTTTCAAGGGAAAATCGGTGACTGAGACACTGAAAGAGATTATGGCGTATGCAAAGCGTTGACATTTTTATTACATGCGAAGAGGGTGCAGTTGTTCCTGAATATTGTTCTCTTCTTGCGTCTGGGGCAGATGTGCGCGCTTGTATTTCCAATGCGATGGTGCTTGAGCCTGGAGAACGCATGATTGTGCCCACGGGAATCAAGATGGAAATTCCAGAGGGATACGAAATTCAAGTTCGGCCTAGAAGCGGTTTGGCTGCAAAATATGGGATTACCGTGGTCAATACACCAGGGACAATAGATGCCGATTATCGCGGTGAACTCAAAGTCATTCTGATCAATCATGGCAAGATCTCATTTACCATCGAGCCTGGAATGAGGATTGCACAAATCGTATTGGCGCCTGTTGTGCATGCAAGATTTGTCATGAAAACAGAACTTGCGGCCACTGCTAGAGGGGAAAAGGGTTTTGGCCATACAGGCACAACGTAAGAGGGAATCTAGTGTGTTAATAACAGATGCCTTGCAAAAAGAATGCATCGTCTTTTTGCATTCTGTTTCGCAAGATGAGGTCTTGCATGAGCTCATCGAGATTTTAGAGAGTACAGGAAAAATTCGAGATCGAAAGACCTTTACGCAGGCCATTTTCGCGCGCGAGAAACTCGTTTCCACAGCAATTGGACTGGGAGTCGCGATTCCTCATGCGAAGCTAGAGGGATATGAGAATTTTTTCATGGCTCTTGGCATACAAAAAACCACAGGCATTCCTTGGAAGGCTCTCGACAATCAGCCTGTTCGCTTTGTATTTCTGATTGGAGGCCCGGAAGGAAAACAAACAGAGTATTTATCTTTACTTTCGCAGATCACCGCTTGCATGAAAGATGAAACGCGAAAAAAAAAATTGTTGCATACTTATAGCACTAGTGAGATTCTACAGCTATTATCGTGAGCGCATATGGATCTACGAGCTAAAGACGTTGCAGAGCTTTTACAAATCTCTGAATCCACCCTAAAGAACTGGCTCAAGGCTGGGAAAATTCCTTCTTATCGTTTAAATGCAAAAGAGGTGCGATTTTCTCGGATGGAAATTGAAAATTGGATGATCCAAAACAATCGGTCTCGTGAAGAATTTTTAGGGAATCAAGGTAAGACTGCCGGTTCGAAGCCAGGGATACAGCACTTTTCTCTCTATCGATCTTTACATCGAGGAGATGTATTCGTTGACGTAGAAGGAAACACAAAGGAAAAATTGATTTGCAACGCGACAACTGCTTTTGCAGATACTTTAAATGTCGATGCAAAGATTCTTGCTGAGCTTCTTCTCGGACGAGAAGAGCTTGCTCCGACAGCATTGGGCCATGGGATTGCCATCCCTCATACGCGCGAGTTTTTGCAAAAAGGCCCTTTTGACCTCATCTTTGTTGTATATCCTAAGGAGGGGATTGAATATCGTGCACTGGATCGAAAACCCGTCCACGTGCTCTTTTTCCTCTTTGCAACAACAGATAAATCACATCTTCATTTGCTTGCAAAAATCGCATATTTGAGCAATGGAGAATTTTTTCGTGCGTTTCTACAAAAAAAACCAAGCAAAAAAGCATTATTGGATTTCGTAAGAGATTGGGAATCTAAAATCTAGTGCTCTGTTACTTCAATGTTCGCGTATTGGGTTTTGACACAATCGAAAGTATGAAAATTTAGGTAGGAAAGCAGTAGTGTCTAGTTTCACTTAAACAGCGGTTTCATATATCATTGCAACGTATGATCAGAAACCTTTTTACTAAAAAGACCATTCCGGATCTTTTGCGCGAAGCAGAAGCATCCCCTCATAAACTTAAGAGACACCTCGGAACACTTCAATTAGTGATCATGGGCATAGGTGCCATTGTTGGTGCAGGGATTTTTGTAATGACAGGCGAAGTTGCTTCCCAATACACAGGCCCGGGGCTTCTTATCTCTTTTGTGATCGCAGCGATCGTGTGCATTTTTGCGGCACTTTGCTATGCAGAATTTGCTTCGCTCATTCCCATTTCTGGAAGTGCGTACTCCTATGCATATGCAACGATGGGTGAGCTCATGGCTTGGGTCATTGGGTGGACGATTCTTGCAGAGTTTTTGTTTTCTGCGGCTACGGTAGGCGTAGGTTGGTCAGGATATTTTACGAGTTTTCTTTCGGACTGCGGGATTGTATTTCCTAAATTTCTATCCAAAGCACCCATAGCACATAATCCCGCAACGGGTTGGATATCTACCGGTGCTTGGTTTGACCTTCCTGCGATGTTGATTGTTTTGCTAGTAGGATCATTGGTTGCGATAGGCATTAAAGCGGCCGCTAGTGTGAATAATATTTTGGTGGTGATCAAGATTGGCATCATTATCCTGTTTATCGTTTGCGGTTTTGCTTTTGTTAAAGCTGAAAACTTAATTCCATTTGTTCCTGCTAATACAGGAGTATTTGGCCAATATGGCTGGTCAGGAGTATTTCGAGGAGCCAGCGTGATCTTTTTTGCCTACTTAGGATTTGACATGCTCTCTACCCTTGGACAAGAAGCAAAAAAACCACAACGAGATTTACCTGTAGGGATGATAGGATCTCTTCTCATTTCAACAATTATCTACATTTTCATTGGAGTAGTACTTCTTGGAGTAGTGAGCTATCTGAAACTCAATGTGGCTGATCCGTTGGCTGTTGCTGTGAATGCCTACGGACCTAATTTTATTTGGCTCCGGTTTGTATTAAAAATCTCCATTGTTATTGGACTGATTTCTGTAGTTCTTGTGCAAATTTTGGCGTCTTCCCGCGTTTTGTTAACGATGTCCAATGATGGCCTTATTCCAAAGGTATTTGGTGCGATTCATTCCAAATATGCAACACCCCTCTTTTCAACTTGGATGGTGGCTTTATTTTGCGCATGCATTGCGGGCGTATTTCCCGTGGGCATATTGGGACAGCTTACTGCCATGGGGGCATTGCTTGCATTTGCCATTGTGTGCCTAGGAATTCTCATTTTGCGTTACACGAATCCCAAGCTCGAGAGGCCATTTAAAGTGCCATTTGTGCCATGGATTCCTTTGCTTGGTGGCGTCGCCTGTATTTTTCAGATGGTGGTGATGCCCGCAATTACCTGGGTACAGCTTACGATCTGGATGGTCGTCGGTGCCTTTATTTATTTTGGTTACGGAATCCGACGCAGTAAAATGCGTGCTAGGAAGTAATAGATCTCTTACATCACTTCTGAAACTCGCGTTGATTAAGCACCGCCCATAAAATCATTTCTCGCAATGATTTGCTGTTTGACTTTCCGTGCAAGCGGGAGAAACATGGTCAAGAGCAAAAAGATCCATCCCATTAAATAGAAACAGTCATTCAGAGCAAGAACAGCTGCTTGTTTATCGATTTCATTACTAGCCATTTGAAGAGCGGCATTTCCGCTAATATTGTTCGAGGCGAGTGTATGGAACAATCGCTTCGTTTGCGTAGAAAAGGCAGTGATTGATTCACAAATGCGTTCGTGATGAAAGATGGTGCGTCGCGTCCATAGTGTAACAAATCCTGACGTTCCAAAACCCCCCGCAATGACGCGCACATAATGAAACAATCCTGTGGAATTCGGAAGCTGTGCTTCTGGAATATCTTGTGTTGCAAGAATAAAAAGAGGAGTGATGAAAAAGAGCATGCCAAAGCCCATGAGAAAGCGCGATATTCCAACGTGAAAAATATCTATATCCGTATCAAAAAAGTACGAAACCCAAAAGCAGGAAGCTGAAAAAAAGAGAAGCGCAATGAAGAGAAAGGGAGGAGTGCCAAAGCGCGGAACGTATCGAGCAATGAGATCGG
>JAKAAD010000089.1 GCA_021802305.1 bacterium | reverse complement strand
GTCGCACGTGCAGAGGATATCTCCCTTCGCTTACACGTGAACGTAGGATCCATTTCTCTTACATATTCCGAGTGGAGTCGCATTGGGGTTGGGGATGGTATCATACCGGACCGCTGCACATTACACCCCGAAAATCACAAAGGATCATGCACGCTTATCTTACACAAAACACCGCTCTTTCAAGCAAAACTGCAAGAGCGATCGATAAAAATCGTCGATTTCGCATTTTATGAGGAAATACCTATGAATAAAGACTCTCAAGAACCACCGATGGAACCCCCATCAGAAGAAGAAAACGAAGAAGCAGCTGGAGAAGAATCCGCGGAACACCTATGGGAAGCGACTGTAGAAACAAAAGAACCAGGACCTCTTATTTCCAGTGATGAAATCCCTCTCACGCTCACTTTAGAATTGGGAAAATTGGAAATCTCCTTGGGAGCACTTCTCAAGCTACAACCTGGTAATGCTTTAGAACTTCCTTTTCATCCAGAACAAGGAATCGATCTTGTCTTGCATGGGAAACGCATTGGAAGGGGAGAAGTGCTACAGATAGGAGATGGCGTGGTGGTTCGCATTTTGGACCTTTTTATCACACCGCAACGAGAATAAGAGGTACACCCTTGTCCTTTTCTTTTCATAAGCAGACGACTCTACCCGACCTTACCACCTCTGCAACCATTCCCCTTCCCCAAACCATTGGACCGTATAAAATCGAAGGGTTTCTCAATAAGGGAGGGATGAGTTTCCTTTATCTTGGCATCCATCCACAAACAAAAGATCTCATTGCCATTAAAGTCCTCTCGCCTGCCTATATCTCCCATCCAGATGCTATGGAGCATTTTTTGAATGAAGCCAAAGCGATTGAAATGAGCCAACACCCCAACATTGTCAAATGGTATGGACATGGGAAATGGGAGCAAGGACTTTACATTGCCATGGAATTCGTACGGGGAGTTTCCCTAAAGCAATTCATTACTCAACACTCTTTTTCCAGAAAAAGAGCTCTTGAAGTGATTTTGCAAGTCGCCTATGCCCTCTTGCACCTTCATGGGCTCAACATCGTCCATCGCGATGTGAAACCGGAGAATATTTTGATCAATGAAGAAGGGGAAGTGAAAGTCATCGATTTCGGCATCGTGCAGCTTCACAATGGGAAGAAGAGAAACAAAAAATCTTCTTCTCTACTTGGAACTCTGAATTACATGAGCCCTGAACAAAAAGAAGATAGTACAAAAGTTACCCCTGCTTCGGATATCTATTCCCTAGGAGTCATCCTCTACGAAATGATCTTGGGCAAATTGAGCCATGGCCTCATCGAACTTTCCCTTCTTCCTCAACATTTACGCGCCATTGCCGCAAAAGCATTAGCTGTATCTCCTAGTGAACGATACACCACGATAAGTGCTTTTATTCACGATCTTTCTCATTACTTGACCTCCGGCGAGCTAGAACGGGAACGTCCCGGCAGCGATCAACTCAAAGAGATCTTCGAGGCCATTTCCAAAGCGAATAAAAGTTTATCTCCTTCTCAACTGCCCTCATGGCCTAGTGTCGATCTCGGATTTTCCAAAGCATCCGGTTCGGATCAATTGGGGCTCTATTCCGATTTTTTTACCCTTGCAAACGGCAGTCATTTGATCTTGCTTGCACCTGCATATACCTCACCTATTGAAGCCCTTGTGGGCGCAGCTCATGCAAGGGGAATGATCCGCATGCTTTTGCGTGCAAAAACTCCTCTGGAACCGCGCGCATTTATCGAACAAATCAATCAAGAGCTTACTGCGGATACGATCCAAATCCCTCTCGCCTTTTTGATGCTCATTTTAGATCCCACGCAAGACAAGCTGACCTACTTTTCTGCAGGATGTGATTCTCTCCTGCATATTCCCGAAGGAGAATCAGTCCCACGTAGACTCTCCTCTCCAAACCCCTTTCTCGGGATAGATTCCGCTGCTTCTTTTTCAGAAGTCAATGACAATTGGAATGTGGGTGATCAACTCATTTTGCATACATTGACTCTACCAGAACACACCCCTCAACCAATGCGCGAACAGTTTGAAGAGTCCTTCGATACGGGGGTGCAAGAAACCCTTCTTTTTTCTGCACAACGGCAAGCTGACACGCTTCTACAAAAATTGGTTGTGCAACCAAGCATTGCTTACGTTCCCTTTGCAAAAGCTCTCATTTGCATCCAACGCATTGCTTAAAATACACACAAGTTTCTTTCTTTGTTCTACCCAAGATCCGCATAATACCTTTTCAAGCTTTTGTAGGTTTCAAATCAGCGGAAAGATTGCAAATTGCATTTTTTCATTGCTCATTTAGCCCATTCAATGGAAAATTGAACAGAGGCATGCAAACTGTCTCTATACTGAAATGGATTCAAAAGTTGGTTTTTGGCTATGTCAGCTTTGCAGCACATTTTGAGCTTTCGCTCGCGTCTTGTGCGAGCACAATGGCCACTCGCTCCAAGCTACAACCTTTGAATCCATTTCAGTATGTTGAACACCAAATGTAATTTAGGATTTTGTGCACATGTTCTCTGAAGGACAGCATAGATGGAAACACGTGTGGCTGCGCTCCACACTTCTCCTGGCATTGCACATCTGTTTTGTGTGCTTCTTTCTGTGGCCATCCGATTCTCTCTATTCTGCAGAAGCAACGAAGGCTGTTGAAGAAGCAGAGGCTCATTCTGACTATCCGAAAGACACGTACACCATCAATTTCAACAATGTATCCATCATCGAATTTATTCGCTTCGTAAGCAAAATCGCTCATCAAAATTTCGTCTTCCAAGAAGCAGATCTCAATTTCGCCGTCACTGTCGTATCTGAAGAGCCTGTTTCTGCCAAAAACGTCATGTCTATACTTGCACAAGTTCTCCGTGCACATGGCTTAATGCTTTTAGAACAAGAAAACAATATCCTCATCACAACCAGTACTGCCGTCCATCAAATTGCCACCATTGTATCTCCGGAAATCCCCAATGCCATCCCGGATAACGCAGCGATCATCACGCGCGTCTTTCGCATCAAAAATGCAAAGACATCGCAAATTGCCACGATCATTCGCCCCATGACTTCCGAGCAAGCTCTCATCGAAGTTGCCGAAGAAACGCGCCAATTAATCGTAACGGATATCGCAGCAAATATCGAAAAAATTGCAGAACTTCTCGTCGCGCTCGATTCGCCTCACATTCCCTTAGAGATTGAATCCTATACGGTAAAATACATTGACCCCAAAGAACTTATCCTCTTGACGAAAGAAATTCTCGCTCCATTTTCCGAAGGTAATCCTCTCATTTTTGTCCCGCAAATTGCTACCAATGAAATTTACATCGTATCTACTGCGCACCTCGTCGAGCGCGCAATGACGGTTATGGAAGATCTCGATATAAAACTCTCTCCTCAACTAGCTATGAAGCAACTCGCGGGAAAATCGAACTTTCTCGTGTACAATGCAGTGCATCGAACTAGCAAAGACTTGGAAATGTCTTTAGCCGAGGTTGCGCATACTCTCGAAGATGAAGGATATTCCAACGCCCTTTTTTTGCATGCTCTTCAATCCGTGCACAATATTCCTGCAACCAATTCTCTCGTTTTTATTGGAGATAAAGAATCTTTGGATCGCATCCACTCCATTTTGGTCTCCTTGGATACAACTTCACAAACTGTTGCGAAAAAGCCCTTTCTCTTCTTATATCACCCCATCCACGTTCCACACCTTATCGTGTTGAAAGGGTTGAACCAAATCCTTCCTACTTTAGAAGCTCCCACTGCATTTGGTACTGCAGATCTTATTGCAGCTATACACGGCCTTCATTGGATCCCTGATATGCACGCGCTCGCAGTTGTCACCACAACGGATACCGCAGAACGCTTGAAGAATTTAATAGCAGAAATCGACGTTACAAGCACGAAGCAATACTATTTTTATAAACTGCAGAGATC
>JAKAAD010000008.1 GCA_021802305.1 bacterium | reverse complement strand
AAGTACTGTGTGCATTTAATCCTCCTGGAATGAGCAAGAAAGTGCTCGCTGATGGTCATGCACTTGGCCAAGACAAAATGAATAACTTTGTGCTCATGATCAACCGATGGGATCCCATTTCTAAAGTGGGCAAACTATTTGGCCGCGCTTATGAACTTTCTTGTGGCAAAACATTCTCTCCTATCATAGCACACACCTTACTCTTGAGCGGAGAGGAAACGATTTTCATCGAAGAAATTGATGTAGCCAAAGAAAATCATCTAAGGTGAGTTTCTTGTGCGGCACAAAAATTTTTTCTCCGACTGCATTTCACGAGCGCTGCTGCTCAGAAATAAAACGCTTGTGTGAAACCACGGATTCTATTAAGCTTCACCTTGAAAGTTAAAAAAATGGAGGATCCATATGAAAACACTCGCACTAACTCAGCTTGTCTCTCTCGGTAATACACCCAACGCGTTACAAGTGAGCTCTTTTAAGAAGCGATCTACAAATATTTCCGTTGCTGAAAATCTATTGACGTCTATTGCTTGTTTGGATGCCTCTCTCGCTCAGCAAGCTCATGAGATTCGTGACACAGCTAGAGAAAAGTTGCTTGCGCAAATTCCCGCACACAAACCCACGAACAGTTTAGGAAAAAGCATGCAACAGTGCGCTCTTCTTACAGTTACTTGCATCTCGACGCTAGCAATAAGTTTTCTTGCTATGCAGAGTGCGCAATAGCCACCTCTGTTTCGTTCATTTTTATTTAAATATTTAAAAAAAATAAAGGAGTTTTATGTCCACATTAGCTTTAATGAAAGTACACCATCGTTACGAGTCATTCAATGCAGCATATGAAATGGCTCAACAAAAATTTTATACAGAGGTAATGCCAGCGTATGTCCAAGAAGAACTAGGATCTTCTGTACTGGTAGCTCGGATCACAGCAGAATACCAAGATCCAGAAGTTAGAGCCATGGGGATGCAATTATTACAACAATTTAGAGACATTCTCGGAATGCAAGATCAAAGTATTCTTGGATATTTATATCAAAAAATAAGTTCTCCTTTGAAAGATTTAACTGCTCATTGGTCAGAAAAGGATGTCCGCGAATTTACAAGCGATGCCTTCTCTGAACATGCATCAAGTCTACCTAGCTATCAGCAAGTTTATGAAACAATGGGAATTTCTACCTATTTGCGTCCGATGGTGAATCAAGAAGGTGCTAACCTATTGTTAGCCGCTAAGAATTTTGTTGCACTGCAAAGTGGAAACCTAAGAAGAGAGGGCCAATTTCTATTAGATGCTAAAACATCAGAGCCTTTGAACGATCCTGTATTTTTGTTGCCCTTGCATCCTAATGATCTAGGACCTTACAACTTAGGAACTGTCCCAACATTGATGGGTAGTGGTAGTCATTCTAAGGAGAAAGTGAATGGAATTATGAAAGCCTATGCAGCAACGCTGGATCTTAGACAGCTTGATCTTGAAATTGTTCGAGCTTCCTTAGCCGCTTTGAAAAATGGAGATTATTCGATGTTTTTGGAAGCAGCAGCTCATTTTCTCCACGCGATGACTGCGCAATTGGAAGCAATCACTACAAAAATTGATGGAAGGATCAAGAATGTAAATCAGGAAGAAGTACATGCAAAAATCAAAGAGATAAATAACAAACTTTTAGAGGTATCTTCTGGCTCAATTTCTGACCGAGAAAAAATACAAGAAAACTTGAAGCAGCAGCTAGCTCCTTATCTCGATCTTGCTGAGAAAATGCGTCTAGAGAAAAATATTGAAGCTCTCACGCACATCAGAGAAAAATTTTTGAAAAATCAAGATATGCCTGAAAAAAATATGATCCTACAGGTTGCTATTAACGTGCTGGAGGTATTGGAAATACAGGTGCTCGCTTTGGGAAGAAGAGACTTGCTCGCAATGGTGGATTTATGCATTGAGGAGAATCCTCACCTTAAGCAGCAGATCAAGCATCAGATGACCCAAGAAGAAACGATGAAAATCTCTTCGGCAACCTCTTCAGAAATCATTCCATCCGATACGTCAATGAGTGGGATTGGAAAACAAAAGATCGTGGAGACATGGCTTGAACGCTACAACTCTTTCGCTGACCATGAACTTTACGATTATTTGGATCAATTTTTCCCCAAACTTTCCAAATCTCCTGCCCAAACTATTTGGAGATATCTGGAACCGGTAAAGGTCTAATATTCCTTCCCGTTGTGTGCAAGCACAGCGGGAATTCTTTTACATCTTCCATTTTTCTTCGCGTGAAAATTGATTTAACAAAGCTCTAGTTCGTCTTCAATTTCAAGAAGGCGATTGTATTTAGCAATGCGCTCTGTTCGAGAAAGAGATCCCGTTTTGATCTGACCAGCCCCTACTCCCACCGCAAAATCTGCAATCGTGGTATCCTCCGTCTCTCCAGAGCGATGAGAAATAATCGTTGCGTACTTATGCTGTTTTGCTAACAAAATAGTTTGCAACGTTTCCGTGAGAGTCCCTACTTGATTCAACTTGATCAAGATGGCGTTCGCCACATTTTCTCGGATTCCTTGTTGTAAAAGAGAGGGATTCGTGACAAAGATATCATCTCCTACGAGTTGCACATTCTTCAAACGGTTCGTCAGAAATTTCCATCCTTCCCAATCATTTTGATCTAGGCCATCTTCGATACTATCAATAGGATAGTTCCGACATAAATTGCTCAAATACTCCACCATCTCTTCTTGCGTGCGATCAATAAAGGGAAGCCCCGCTATTCTCTTTTTCTTCTCGCAATACTTTTTCGTTTTTGGATCAAAAAATTCAGAAGCTGCGCAATCAATCGCAAGCGTGACTTGTTGTTGTGGAATATATCCTGCCTTTTCAATGGCTTGCAAGAGAACGTCTAGCGCTTCCTCATTCGATGCAAATCGTGGCGCAAACCCACCTTCATCGCCCACTGCAACGATTTCTTTTCTTGCTTTGAGCAAAGACTTCAGTGCGTGAAAGATCTCGCTTCCACAACGAAGCTGCTCGCGAAATCCCCGTATTCCTTTGGGACGAATCATGAACTCTTGAAATTCCAAAAGATTATCTGCGTGGGCACCGCCATTGATGACATTCATCATGGGGAGAGGAAGCACAAATGCATTTCCTAGATACCGATACAAAGGAACGCCCTTACTCGACGCTGCCGCTTTTGCAACCGCAAGAGAGATGCCCAAAATGGCATTGGCTCCCAACCGCTCCTTGTTGGGGGTTCCATCAAGATCAATCATGAGTTCATCGATGTCTTGTTGCGCATACAGATCTTTTCCAAGGAGAGCTTTTCGCAATGGGCCATGGATATTAGCGATCGCTTTTAATACTCCTTTCCCAAAGTATCTCTTGAGATCTCCATCGCGAAGTTCTACTGCTTCGCGTTCTCCCGTAGAAGCTCCTGATGGCACTGCTGCCTTTCCTCGTGCTCCATCATCTGCAGTCACCAAAACTTCAATAGTAGGAACGCCCCGAGAATCCAATATCTCCAATGCACGAATCTCTTCAATCTGAGCCATACGTTTATCGTACATTAAGGTAGAACAAAATGAGAAAGGTTTTTACACTCTCTTTCGCGCACAGATGATGGCTACCTTCAAAAACTCACTTCTTGATAACCATTCTCGCACTAACCTTACAACGATTCACTTCTTCTCTGATATAGAAACAGGACTACATGTCACTATCGATACGGAACGGCTCCACATGTGCTCCATTGAATCCACAGCAAAGAATTGCAATCGACTCGCTGCCCTTTTCGGTGATCCAGAAGTTATGGAAAAATTTGCAACGGGAGAGCCCATCGGAAAATCAAAAGTTGCACAGAGAGTGGAAAATTGGGCGAATCGCTGGCGAAATAACGACCCTTATTCTGGCTTTGCTTGTTACATTGGCAATACGGATGAGTTTATAGGGTGCGTAAGTCCCGGGCACGGGGATTCCCCTGGTATATCAGAAATATCTTACCTCTTTCATAAACTCCAATGGGGTAAAGGGTACGGGAGCGAAGCTGTAACCGCTATTGTGAATGAATATGTTCCTGCTACCATTCGAAATGGATATACACTTGAGAATAAAGTTCTTGAAAAAATTGTAGCGACTGCAAGAACAGACAATCCGGCTTCTCAGCGCATTTTAGAAAAATGCGGCATGCAGAAAGTAGGCACAGAGGAAAAATACGGGGCAACTAGATTTCTTTATTCTAAACTCATGAACAAGGAGTAATCTTCTCGACGAGAATAGACCTCTTGCGTAACTTTTGACAAAAGCTTAGTTATGCAAGAGGTCTATTAGGTCACATTTCATGTAAAACTGTTTTACCTTGTTGATGAGTTTCATTTGTTTTTTTGTGGATTCGGCTGACATTCCAGCGCACCCGGGCAGAGATTCGCATACACGAGCGTTCCTTCTGATACCAAAGAACAAGAAGAAAAGGGTGATCCATTTTCACAATACCAATTGACTGTGTATGGCGGTTGTAATTCACTGCTGCTCCTCATTCCATAATCAGGCGCCCCCAAAGACGAACTCCATTCAACGACGGATTGAGGGCCAAGATGCACTTCTCCAGCCATTTGACCATCCACAGAAAGAATTTCACACTTAAGCTGAAAATTAGAATTGTTATACAGCGTAAGAGATAAAGAAAAGAGGGAGCACTGCACACAACATAAAAAAATCCCTATTGCTTTCCCTTTCATCACTTTTCATTTTTGAATGAACTCCATTTAAAAGTCGAGATGCGGGAGAGCATTTCAACACGCTTTGCAAAGTTAAAGTTGGCCTTCATTTTAGGAGATTTTTTTCAAGCCACAAGAGGAGACTTTTTCAACACAGCTTATTGCACTTGCATTTTCCCTTTTATGGTTGTAAAAATAACTTTAACGGACATCGTTTAAGTGAAACGCCGCATTATCCTCATTGTCGTTATTCTGCTCATTTTAGGGATCATTAGCGGTGTGATATACTATTTTTTGCGCCCTCCAAAACTTCAAACAGAGCTCACTCTGTATGGAAATGTCGATGTGCGCCAAGTCGACATCGGATTTAGGGTCCCTGGTCAAGTCACTTCGCTCGTCTTTGAAGAAGGAGATATCGTCAAACAAGGCGACTTGATGTGCACGCTCAACAAAACTCCTTATGACAGTCAAGTGCGCGAAGCGCGAGCAAATCTGGAAGCGATCAAGGTCAATCTGGAAAATGCCGAAATCCTTTTGAAAAGGCGTGTTGAATTGATCGGTGTGGGCGGCGTTTCACAGGAAGATCTTGACAATGCATTGACAAGTAGAGATCAGTTAAAAGCTAATTTCATTCAGGCAAAGGCCGCTCTTACTGTTGCGATGGACAATCTAGCCTACACAGACGCCTTTGCACCTACGGATGGCATTATTCTGACGCGCATTCGCGAACCGGGAACAGTGGTCAACCCCGCTGATCCTGTTTACACACTTTCTGTGAGTTCGCCCATATGGATCCGGGCATTTGTCGATGAACCTGATCTCGGACTGGTCTACTATGGAATGACTGCGGAGATCTACACGGATATTTTGAACGGCACGGTCTACACTGGACAAGTGGGATTTATTTCTCCTATTGCAGAGTTCACTCCGAAAACGGTAGAGACGACGCAACTGCGCACAGATCTCGTCTATCGTTTGCGTATCTACGTCGACAATCCCGATCATTATCTTTTGCAAGGGATGCCGGTCACCGTCAAACTTAAACTCAAATACCCGAATACTAGAGGAAAAAAGAGGTGAATGAAACACTCGTTAACATTCAAAACCTGACCAAAGTCTTTTCTCCTCATGGGCCGCCTGCCCTCAAAGACATCAACGCCACTTTCGTTAAAGGAAAAATCATCGGCCTTGTCGGTCCTGACGGCGCCGGCAAAACGACCTTAATCCGTTTGATTGCCGGACTCTTACTTCCAACTCAAGGAGAAATCACTGTCAACAAATATGACACCATCAGGGATTCCGAATATGTCCATTACCTCACTAGTTACATGCCGCAAAAATTCGGCTTATACGAAGATTTGACCGTGATGCAAAATCTCAACCTCTATGCCGATCTGCGAAACGTAAAAGGAGAAGAGCGAAAAGAGACCTTTGAAAAGCTGTTGAAGTTCACAGGGCTCGCCCCCTTTACTTCTCGTCTTGCAAGAGCTCTTTCCGGAGGGATGAAACAAAAGCTCGGACTTGCGTGTGCATTGATCAAAAAACCCATGCTTTTGCTTCTGGATGAGCCCAGTGTCGGCATCGATCCAATCTCGCGCAGAGAACTGTGGAAGATGGTCTATGCTTTGGTTGATGAAGGGATCACCATTCTGTGGAGTACTGCCTATTTGGACGAGGCGGAAAAATGCTATAGCGTACTTTTGCTCATCAACGGAACTTTGCATTACAACGGCGATCCAAAAGAGCTCACGCATCGCGCGCAAGACCGCGTCTTTAAAATCACCAATATCGCAGGCGATCGGAGAAAAATTCTCTACGAGGTCTTAGAAGAAAAAAATGTCATCGATGGGGTCATCCAAGGCCGCGATTTGCGCATCCTCTTAAGAGAAAAGCCTTCAACACTGCCTGTGATCGATGCGTTACACATTGAAAAAGCAGTTCCGCGATTTGAAGATGGCTTTATCGATATGCTGGGCGGAGGTCCTGGAGGCAAATCGGCCTTAGCAGAAAAAGCTCCTGTTGTAAAAGGGCCGACGAAAACAGTGATCGTCGCTGACAAATTGACCAAAAAATTTGGCTCTTTCACAGCAGTGCATCAGATCTCATTTGAAGTTCCCAAGGGAGAAATTTTTGGACTTTTAGGTCCTAACGGCGCTGGCAAAACAACGGCATTCAAGATGCTTTGCGGCCTGCTCACCCCCACAGAAGGAAAGGCTCTTGTCAATGGGGTCGATCTTCAAGAGGCTCCTGGCATCGCTAGATCGCATATCGGCTACATGTCGCAAAAATTCTCTCTCTATGGAAGCTTGAGCGTTGCACAAAACTTAACATTTTTCGCAGGCATTTATAATTTAAAAACAGGCAAAAAACGAGAGGCCATTCAAAAGATGGTCGAGATTTTTAATTTAAAACAGTACCTAGATCAAACTGCAGATGCGCTGCCGCTTGGTTTCAAACAACGACTGTCGCTCGCCTGTGCCAACATGCATCATCCCGAAGTTTTATTCCTCGATGAACCGACCTCAGGCGTTGATCCCATTACACGCCGTGAATTTTGGAACCACATCAATGGATTGGTGGGCAAAGAAGTGACCATCATGGTGACCACTCACTTTATGGAAGAGGCCGATTATTGCGACAGAATAGCTCTCATTTATCAAGGAAAAATTATCAACATGAACACACCAAACGCCTTAAAAGAGGAGGTCAAATCGGCACAAACCCCCAACCCAACACTAGAAGATGCGTTTGTAGAAATGATTAAGGATTATGACACGCAAAATCCTGCTTGAAGAAACGCAGAAGGGCACATGGCGCAGGTTAAAAGCGCTGATGATCAAGGAAATGCTGCAGATCATTAGAGATCCCAGCAGTATTCTTATCAGCATTTTTCTCCCGATCTTATTGCTCTTTTTGTATGGCACAGGAGTGTCGCTAGACTTAAACCATCTAAAAATTGGGCTTGCTTTGGAAGATACCTCTCCTGATGCGAGGAGTTTTGCGCAGTCCTTGACCGATTCCCATTATTTCGATGTGAAAATCGTGCGCGACCATCGCGAGCTCATTGATGACATCATCAGTGGGACCATTCGCGGAATGATCGTCATCCCCTCTTATTTTACGCAATATAGAAACCGTCCTGACATCGTGGCTCCAATCCAGATCATTGCCGATGGATCGGAAACAAACACGGCCAATTTTGTGCTCAATTATGCCCAAGGTGTTTTTCAAAACTGGGTCGCTCAAGAATCGGTCCTAGGCAATTTGCAAGGGACACCTCGTATCAACTCCGTGCCTCGATTCTGGTACAACGAACAGCTGGAAAGCCGCTTTTTTCTCCTTTCAGGATCGCTTGCCATCATCATGACTTTGATCGGCGCTCTATTGCCAGCTCTTGTCGTCGCTCGTGAATGGGAAAGAGGGACCATGGAAGCGCTGATCTCGACAACAGCGGGTATCAAGGAACTTGTCCTAGGAAAGATCATTCCCTATTTTTTTTTAGGGATGATCTCCATGGGGATTTGCGTCATTGTTTCCGTCTACTTATATAGCCTTCCTCTCCGCGGATCATTGTGGCTTTTGTTCCTAGTCTCTGCTATCTTTCTTCTCTGTTCCTTATCTCTCGGGCTGTTGATCTCGACTGTGACCAAAAATCAGATTATTGCCTATCAGATTACACTTGTCATCGCCTTTTTGCCTGCGTTCATTCTCTCGGGTTTTCTCTTTGAAATTTACAGTATGCCGCAATGGATCCAAGTCATCACCTACATTGTCCCTGCACGATATTTCGTCCAAAGCCTACAAACGATTTTTCTCGTCGGCAATGTGTGGCGTCTGATTCTGATTGATCTTGTGCCCATGCTCATCCTCGGCGCGATTCTTTATATCATTACGGCCTTAAAAACAGTAAAAAGATTGGACTAGAGCATGTGGAATCGTATTCTCAATTTGATTAGAAAAGAATTGCTCGCCGTCCTGCGCGATCCTAAGGTCCGCATGTCTCTTTTGTTCCCGCCAATCATTCAGTTGGTGATCTTTACTTTTGCGGCGACTTTGGATGTAAAAAATGTGCCCATCGGGATCCTCAATCGAGATAATGGGGAGCAAGGATTTGAACTCGTCCAACGCTTTTACGGCTCACCAGTCTTCACAGAAGTGAAGTTCTTAAAAGCGGTCGAAGAGATCGCCCCCTTTATCGATAATCAAAAGGGAGTGATGGTCGTCTCATTGGACCAACAATTTTCCCGTAATATCGACCAAGGTAAAGCTGCACAAGTGCAGCTCATTTTAGATGGCAGAAAATCCAACACTGCGCAAATTCTCGCCGGCTATGCAGCACAGATTGTCTCCCAATACAATCTGGATGTCACAGCAACAGCCGAGATCAAACAACAAAATGTCAATCTCGTTCCCCGGGTCTGGTTCAACCCCAATATTCAGTATTTTTGGTACAACATCCCTTGTCTTGTCTGCGTACTCTCCATGTTGACTTGCTTAGTCGTGACAACGCAGTCCGTAGCCCGTGAAAGAGAACTGGGCACTTTCGACCAACTGCTCGTCTCTCCTCTACTTCCCAAAGAAATCGTCATTGGCAAAGTGGTCCCCGGCATCATCATCGGCTTTTTGGAAGGAATGCTCATGCTAACGGTTGGAGTCTTGATCTTGCACGTCCCCTTTACAGGATCCTTATGGCTCTATTTCTTGAGCCTCTTTATTTTTGTCAGCACAATTAGCGGCATCGGCCTCTTTATCTCCTCTTTGGCCACCACCCAGCAGCAAGCCATGCTCGGGGCCTTTATTTTCATGACACCTGCCATACTCCTCTCAGGTTTTGCAACACCTATTGAAAACATGCCCACCTGGCTGCAACCGGTGACATATATCATTCCCCTGCGTTATATGCTGATTATCTCAAAAGGGCTCTTCCTAAAGGCCATGCCGGGGAGCATCGTGCTGCCAAATGTATGGCCGATGGTCGTCATCGGATTCTTTACCCTGGTGGGCGCCGGATGGTTTTTTCGAAGGAGACTGGAATAGTGAATAAATTCGTTCTCATCGCATTTTTGCTGTTCTCAGGCTGCGCTTTGGGACCCAACTACCATCCTCCTGAGAATCAAGTTTTGGAGCAATGGTCGGCAAGTTCTGTGGCTTCACAAGAGATTTCAGAAGGACCTCTGTTGACTGATTGGTGGAAAGCCTTTGAAGAACCCCTTCTTACCCAATATATTGAAAAAGCGGCAGTGAACAATTATGACCTGCGAACTGCCGAGGCAAATATCTTGCAAGCGAGAGCAATGCGCAATATCGCGGCCTCTTCTTTCTATCCCAAGATTGGCGCCGATGTCAATGCAACAAGATTGCATTTCAGCAAAAATGGTCTCTCTTTTGGATCGGAGTCTCCAGCAACTTCTGGAACAAGCGCCTCGCCTTCGCAAACGCAGAATTTCTTTACAACCCTCTTTGACGCTATCTGGGAAATCGATTTTTTTGGAAAAACACGCCGCAGTGTAGAAGCTGCCGAAGCTAATATTGGAAGCGCCATTGAACAAAGAAACGATGTCCTGATCACCATCCTCGCTGAGGTGGCACGCAACTACATAGAAATCCGCAGCAATCAATGCTTGTTTGCGCTTGTGGAAGAAAATGTGGCTCTTTTAGAGCAAGAAGCCTGTATCATCAAAAAGCAGTTTGAAAGCGGCTATGTCAGTCTTCTCAACTATGAGACGATTCAATCTACGCTTTCTACGGAACGCGCCTTGCTTCCAGACATCAAGGCGAAAATTTACCAAGGAATCTATGCCTTGTCGATTTTAACCGGTGATATGCCAGAAGCCCTGGTCGATGAATTGACGATTCCAGGAAGTTTACCAAAAATTCCTCAACATGTCGCCGTTGGCATTCGTTCCGATCTGCTTAGACGCAGACCCGATGTACGTCGCTCAGAACGTCAGCTAGCAGCTGCGACAGCTAATATCGGCGTCGCCATTGCTTCCTTTTTTCCCTCCGTCTTACTCTATGGAGTGGGAGGGCTTCAATCGACTCTACTGAGAAATCTATTTAAATCCTCCAGTGGATTATGGGCTTTGGGTGGAAACGCCAATATCCCCCTTTTTGAAGGCGGAAAACTCGTCGGCAATTTCCAAGCCAACAAAGCAACAGCGACTGCTGCTGCGTACAGCTATCAACAAACTGTTTTAAATGCTCTGGAAGAAACTGAAAGTGCGATTGTCGCCTATGCAGAAGATCTCGCGACCACAGAGCAACTTTTAAAAACCACAAAAAGCAACCAAATTCTTGTGGATTTGACAAGAGAACGCCATCGCAAAGGGCTTATAAATAGGCTTAACTTGCTCGACAGCGAAAGGCAGTTAAACAGCGCAGAACAGTCTCTCCTCCAAAGTCAATTTTCCGCCTTGACTGATCTCATCATTCTTTACAAAGCCCTGGGCGGAGGTTGGGAACCAAAAGAAATAACAGAAGAAGTTGCACCCTGCTCATCCTCTGAAGAAGAAATTTCTCCTGTTGCCCCTACGCGAGGTTGAGATGGCGTGTATTTAAATCGCATTTTGTACCTAAAAAAAGTAGAGTGCATTGTCTTACCCTGCCTTGATCACGGCAGGATTTTACGAGGTGATAATAGACCTCACCGTTTCGATTCGTAAAACATTCTCAAAAATGACCTCCAACTGTCAAACTCGAGAGAAAAAATACTCCATTGTTGAAGGAGTAATTGCAGAACATTGGTCTGCAATGATATAAATTTACACTTCTGTTTCCGCGCTGGTTGTTGGTGTGCTTTTCGGTTCCTGAGTCATTTTTGCACGAATCAACTGTTCCACTTCTTCAGCAAGCGGTGCATTTTTCTTCAGTTCATCTCTTGCCGCTTCTCTTCCTTGTCCTAGACGATGGTTGCCATAGCTAAACCATGTGCCGCGTTTTTCAATGATGCCCAACTCTGTGCCCAAATCGATGAGCGCTCCAAATTTCGAGATCCCTTCTCGGTAAATGAGATCGAATTCTCCTTGTTGGAATGGAGGCGCCATTTTGTTCTTAACTACTTTTGCTCTTATGCGCGCTCCCTCTTCTCCGCCATCTGCGGTCTTCAAGTTTCCAATTCTTCGGATATCGATGCGAATCGATGCATAAAATTTGAGGGCACGTCCTCCTGTGGTTGTTTCAGGATTGCCAAACATCACGCCTATTTTTTCGCGAATCTGGTTGATGAAAATTGCACTCGTGTTGCTCTTAGCGAGGGAAGATGTCAATTTGCGCAGAGCCTGAGACATCATTCTTGCTTGTAAACCCATAAAGGAATCTCCTACTTCTCCTTTCAGCTCATTTTCAGGAACGAGCGCGGCAACGGAATCGACAACAATGACGTCTAATGCATCAGAGCGAGCAAGAGTTTCCACGATGTTGAGCGCTTCTTCTCCAGAACTTGGCTGAGAAAGCATGAGCTCGTCTAAATTTACGCCAATCCGTGCAGCATGTTGAGGATCCAAAGCATGTTCCGCATCAATGTAGGCAGCCAGACCTCCATTTTTTTGTGCGTTAGCAACGATGTGCATCGCTAATGTCGATTTTCCTGAAGATTCCGGCCCAAAAATTTCCGTAACGCGTCCTCGAGGAATCCCTCCAATTCCCAAAGCTACATCTAGCGTGATGGCTCCCGTTGGAATCACGCTTACCTCTCTCGTGCTATTATACTTGCCGAGCGTCATGATCGCACCTTCGCCAAATTGCTTTTCAATTTGCTGTACGGCTTGTTCTAACGCTTTTCTCTTTGCAGTTTCTTGGGACATGGCAGACTCCTTTTCGCCATTCATCATAGGGCCTTTGAGGCATATTGTCCATTGCGCTATACAACAATCTCATATGATCCTTGCGGGAGATGTTGGTGGTACAAAAGTCTTTCTTGCCTATTACGAGAATGAAAAATGCATAACGACAAAGAGATACAAAAGCAAAGAATTTTCCCAATTTGCTTCTCTTCTTTCGCAATTTCTCGAAGAGACAAAGATTCCTAGAGTGAAAGCTGCTTGCTTTGGCGTTGCAGGTCCCGCAAAAGACAATGTATGCAGAGCAACCAATCTTCCTTGGTCTTTAGATGCACAAGAATTGAGCAAGGTGCTCAAAACACCCAATGTTTTTTTAATCAATGACGTGGAAGCAAATGCTTGGGGCATTGCATGCCTCTCTAAGGAAGAGTTTTGCGTTCTCAACCAAGGCACTCCATCATCTCGCGGAAATCAAGCGCTCATTTCTGCCGGAACGGGACTGGGAGAAGCGGGTCTCGTTTGGGATGGAACAAAATACCATCCCTTTGCTTGTGAGGGGGGGCATGTAGACTTTGGCCCACGCAATGCATTGGAAATAGAGCTTCTTAGCTATCTCCAAGCTCAATACAATCATGT
The DNA here is from genome assembly GCA_021802305.1 of bacterium. Lineage (GTDB taxonomy): Bacteria > Chlamydiota > Chlamydiia > Chlamydiales > Rhabdochlamydiaceae > JAKAAD01. Next base: position 5,355 of record JAKAAD010000008.1, on the reverse strand, counting down.
CTCCTATGAAAGAATTATTTCCGGCAAAGGACTCTATTTACTCTATCGCTTTTTAGTCGACACGGGAAAGGAAAAAGCAGATCCCGCCATTGAAGCAACCAAAGAGCTAGAGCCCCAGAAAGAAATCACGAAAAGGGCGATGGAGGAAAGAGAAGGCGCATGCGCAAAAGCCATTTCCTTCTTCGTGACGATTTATGGCGCAGAAGCTGGGAATTTGGCCTTAAAATTTTTGAGCACTGGAGGCTTGTTTTTAGGAGGAGGAATTGTCCCGAACATCCTTCCCTTCTTTCAACATCCAAATTTTTTAGAAGCATTCACTGCCAAAGGACGATTTTCTCAGCTTCTTCAAGAGATTCCCGTCAAAGTCGTCCTCAATGACCAAACCGCTCTTCTTGGAGCCAAGAGATACGCGCAAGAAAAGGGGGGACTGTGAAATTGACAGAAGAAGAAAAGCGCTTACAAAATCAAGGTGATGGTCCTATTCCCAAATGGCAATTGTGGGGCCCTTATGTTGCAGAGAGAGCTTGGGGAACTGTCCGAGAAGATTACAGTGCAGATGGAAATCCGTGGGCCTATTTCCCTTTTTCTAAAGCACACGAAACTGCGTATCGATGGGGAGATGATGGTATTGCCGGATGGTGCGATCGTCACCAAATTCTCCTTTTTGCACCTGCATTTTGGAACACAAAAGATCCCATCTTAAAAGAACGGCTCTTTGGGTTGAATTCTTTGGAAGGAAATCACGGCGAAGATGTCAAAGAGTCCTATTATTATCTCGATGCCACACCAACGCATTCCTACGCGAAATATTTGTATAAATATCCACAAGAAGAGTTTCCCTATGAAAAGCTTCTTGCTGAAAACAAAAAGCGAAGCACTCTGGATCCTGAATACGAACTTCTCGATACAGGCATTTTCGACCACAATAACTACTTTGATATCTTTATCGAATACGCGAAAGCTTCCCATGACGATACTTGTATAAAAATTGAAATCATCAATCGAAGCGATCGTCCTTCATCGCTACATGTGCTCCCGCAACTTTGGTTTCGCAATCAATGGTCCTGGACAAAAGCTCCCTTTCTGCCAAGGATTCATGCAACACAACAAGGTCTCGTTGCAAATGAAGAAAAAATGCCTCCTCCACGCAATCTCAATTATCCCTACCGCATTGGGAATTGTTTCCTCTATGGTCCTAAAGCAGAAGCTCTTTTTACAGACAACATTTCTCAAGATCCATCTCAGCAAAACCCTTATACGAAAGGAGCATTTCACCGCTACCTTATCGGGAAAGAGGCTGCCCTGCGTTCCAAAAAAGCTGGAACCAAAGCTGCTTTGCACTACCTCTTCGAAGAGATTCCTTCCAAAGGGTCGCGCACTCTTCTTCTGCGCTTGACGCATACAGAAATGCAACATCCTTTGAAGGATGTAGAGGAAGTGATTGCAAAACGCAAGCAAGAAGCGGATGCCTTTTACGAAACGATTCATCCTCCGAAAGCTACGCAAGAAGAGAAGCAAATTCAGCGTCAAGCGATTGCCGGCATATTGTGGAGCATGCTCATTTATAACTTCGACGTGCATCTATGGTTGAAGGGAGATGATCCTCATCATCCTCCACCCGATTCAAGGCACAATATCCGCAACGTGCATTGGCGCCACCTTAACTCTATGCGTGCTCTCTTGATCCCTGACAAATGGGAATATCCATGGTTCGCTGCTTGGGATCACGTCTTTCATTGTTTGAGTTTGGCATTGGTCGATCTTTCACGGGCCAAAGAACAATTGTGGCTTTTGCTCTTTGAACAATTTCTACACCCTAACGGAGAAATTCCTGCCTATGAGTGGGAATTTTCCGATACCAATCCCCCTGTACAAGCCTGGGCTCTTCTCAAGATGTACTTCTTCGAAAAGAAGAAAAAAGGAGAAGGGGATCATGTCTTTTTAGAGCGCTGCTTTCACAAACTTCTTATCAATTTTGCATGGTGGGTAAATAAAGTAGATAGCACGGGAAAGAACATTTTCGAAGGTGGCTTTCTTGGCATGGACAACATCAGCGTCTACGATCGCTCTTCTCGCGCTGCCAATGGCGCCAAGCTGCAACAATCTGACGGCACAGGATGGATGGCTCTCTTTTGCCTCAATCTCATGCGCATCGCCTTAATCCTTGCGAAAACTAATAAAGTGTATGAGTCTTTAGCTACGAAATTTTTTCAACATTATGTCTACATTGCGCATGCGATGAAAAAGCGCGGGGATCGAAATTATGAAATGTGGAGCGAAAAAGATGGCTTTTTCTACGATGTGCTTACCTATCCAGACGGCCGATTCGAAAAATTTCGCCTGCGCTCTCTTGTGGGCCTGATTCCCTTATTTGCGGTGGAACTTCTTTCCAAAGAAGATCTTTCTCAATTTCCCGAATTTGCTCAGAATTTTCAATGGTTTATGCGCAATCGCCCAGACCTTGTAAAAGATTGCATCATCCCAACCAAGGAAGGAACCTTTCTTCTTGCTTTGATGAATGCCAACCATTTAAAACGAGTTCTTCATTACGTTTGGGATCAAGAGGAATTTCGTTCTCCCTATGGATTGCGCAGTTTGTCGAAGTTTCATTTCGAAAAACCTTTTGTTTTTGACGATAAAAAGATTACCTACGAACCTAGAGAATCCGTGGAACGCATAAAAGGAGGAAACTCCAATTGGCGAGGACCCATATGGATTCAAATTAACTATATTCTCATCGATGCACTGAAAAAGTTTTCCCATGCGCTAGGCAAAGAATTTACGATCTCAGAAAAAGAGCCTGTCCATATTGAAACCATCTCCAACTATTTTACAAATGCCATCATCAACATCTTTCGCAAGGATCCTAAAACGAATACGCGCCCTTTGCACGGGGTAGAATTTCGCTACGCAAAAGATGAATTTTGGGACCCAGGGATTCTCTTTTACGAATACTACGATCCGGAAACTGGAAAAGGCCTCGGCGCTTCTCATCAAACGGGATGGAGCGCTCTTGTTGCCAATCTCATTAGCGAATTTCTTTATAATTTTCCAAAATAGAACAAAGTTTTTTAAAGGAAGCTGTCATCAATTGATGCCTTGTTAATCCTCGCTGCATCTCTTCAAATTCTGCAGTAAATATTTGGAGTGTGCGTTCTCTTCCAAGAAACCGAACAATGTTCGTATCGCGCTGCTTTTTTTCATCTTGAAGGAGATCGTGCATGTCATCAGCGATTTGAAAAGCTAATCCAAAATGCCCTGCAATGCGTGCGATTTCGTCTACGCTTTCTGGATTTCCTCCGCCAAAGATCCAGCCAAAAATAAAAGAAACTTCAAACAGCGTAATGGTCTTTTTGTGAATGATTTTTTTGATGACTTCTAGAGAGCGCTGCTCTGGAAAAAGATCGAGAAATTGTCCTCCTGTTGCACCTAAAATCCCTGCGCGTTCTGCTGCTAGAGCAAGGGCTAGCTGTCCGATTCGATCGCTAATCTTTGCATAGGAATCTCCTAAAGCTTTAAGAGCATCTGCAGCAAAATGAATTTTTTCGAACCCTGCAATCATGAGTGCATAACTTGCGAGGAGCGCTGTAGATTCCCCGTATACCTTGTGCAAGGACGGTTTATTTCTTCTTTCATCGTCATCGTCCATGCAAGGCAAGTCATCGATGATCAAAGACGATGTATGAAAGAATTCGACAGCAAGCGCTCCATCTCTCACATCGTGCCCCTGTCCTAGCGCATCAGCAACGAGATATACAATCAGCGGTCTAAATCGCTTCCCTCCACTCTTAAGTGCATATTCACATGCATCTCTCAGCTTCGTTTTTTCTCCAAAACCAAAAATGCTCTTTGCGAGCTCTCTTTCAATCTTATCTTTGATGGAAAAGAGCGTAGAACGCTCCAACTCTTGTAATTCCATAATCACCTATACACAAATGAACTCAAAAATTGGATTGTAGCGTTGTGCTGCTTCGACGTCAGCTTCGCCCGATTCAAATCCCAGGCGCCTCCTTGTCAAATTCCCAATTTTTGAATTCATTTGCGTATAATTTGCTCTCGGGATTCAAATGTACCAGTAATCGTTTGATTTGGATAGCACATTGCTCCTTTTCCTAAAATGGTTCCAGGATTCAATACAGTGTGGCACCCTACTTGAGCCCCATCTCCAAGAATAGCTCCAAACTTTTTCAATTCCGTATTCATTTTTTTTCCATTCCATTGCACATAAATAATTTTTGCATCAAACCGAAGATTTGCACAAATAGCACCAGCTCCAAGATGCACAGCATTTCCCAAAATAGAATCCCCAACATAATTAAAATGGGGACATTGCACATCGTTGAACAAGATTGAATGCTTCACCTCTGTAGCATGTCCAATCACGCAGCGATCACCGATAATTACATGTTCTCTGATATATGCCCCGTGTCGAATTACACAATGAGAACCAATCATGCATGGGCCTTTGATATATGCTCCCGGTTCAATGACAGTGCCCTCGCCAATTGCAATCTGCTTTTTGTTCTCAAGATATGCGGAATCCGGTATAGAAACGGAAATTTTATAAATAGATTGTGCAGCAAAATACCTAGCGAGATTGTGAAGAGCTTGCCACGGATAGTCGCATCCGCGAAAGAGAGCTGCATGAGAAATTGTTTCTACATTGAAGAGGGAGGGCATGCAGTCATCTTAAGAAAAGAAGAATTATTACTCATATAAGTTTTTCTTCTTCTTTCGCTGTGGAAATGTAGATAACCGGGCCATTTTCCGTTGGAAAAGAGTTGTGCAATCCCTGTCGATCTACCTGCGATGAATCTATGGTTATCGACAATGAAAAAGTCGTCTACAAGTTACGAACGGCAAATAGACGAAATTTTCCACAGATATACACGCCAATTTTGAAGTTCATGATGCTTTTTTTGTACATTCTCGAGGAGCATGCGAGGCGTGTATAACCAGCCGATGTGATTTGGCTATTCATTTTCCTGCGTAAGAAATTGTGCAGTTAACTTGGAAGAGGCATCGCGTGCAATGTGTACGAAAATGAGAGGATATGCATGTTCTCGAGCAATCTCAGTGCCTTTGGCTGGCCATGGTGCATGGAGAACAATGCAAGGGATAAGTCCTTGGTCGAGCAAGATTTTTGCTTCGCGAAGAGCAATGTGGATGGCTCCGGAATCCCGAACGGGATGGATGGAATAAAAGAGTCGTTTGAAAAAGGAGCGATGGGTCGAAGGAGTGATCATGTGCATTTGTGGAAAAAGTCCCGGTAAGAGAAATACATCGCGCCAGCGGGCATTATCTACAATCAAAATGGAGTGTTCTACCGATGCAAGGGTTGCTTTTGGAATAGCA
>JAKAAD010000088.1 GCA_021802305.1 bacterium | reverse complement strand
GATAAAGGGCTCCTCTTTTTGTACAGATGTGCCCTCCGTTTCTGCATTGGGAAAAATCATTTTTAAAGCAATGATAAGCAAAATGACTCCTCCTGAAATGAGGAGGGATGCTCGTGAAATCCCTAGAAAGAAAAGTAAATAATCTCCCAGAAGAGCAAACACCAAGATGAAGACGAGGGCAATGATGAGCTCGCGGGCGATGATTTTAATATGGCGATGGGGAGAAATGTTGCGAAGGACGCTAATGTAAATGGGAATATTTCCAATTGCATCCATGAGCAAAAAGAGAGCAAAGGAGACGGAAAAGATTTGCATTATGCTGTTTTTCATGATCTAACCTTATACACAAGTGAATTTCTTTCGAGCGCAAATTTCGAAGTATCATTTTCTATTCTCCTCCAAAGCGCATTAAAAAATCTCTGCTGTTCCTTTTTGAGAGGCGAAAGAAAGATGAGAAGATCTTCATTTTTCTCAAAAGCTGCTTTCGTCCAATTGGCTGAACCCATGATGAATTCTTCGTCATCAATCAACACCCACTTATGATGGAATAGCTCCTGTCCAACGCTGACGCGCACTTCGATTCCCGCCTCAACAAGAGCTATTGCTAACAAACGACTTGCACCTCGTGCTGTGGTTGCATCGAGGGCAAGCTGTACTTTCACACCTCGCCTCTTTGCACGTATGAGAGCTTCCCCGAGCGGTTGGTGAGTAAAGGTAAAAAGGGCCATCCGAATGGTATTCTGCGCACAATCGATGGCAGAAGAGAGTCGTTCCAAGGCACAAGCACCGCTTTCCGGAAGAAAGAAACAGGAAATTTTTTGGTCGGGTAGAGAAAATTCTCCAACCTCTTTTTGAGAGCTGGATAAAAATCGCGCACATTCAGGGTGATACAACCCAAGAAGTACATTGTCATGCACTCGAAGAGAGGTAGGCGTGGCATTCGCAGATCCCACATATGCTGTGTGTCCATCTATGCATAAAATTTTCCTATGCATAAGGCCAGAACGCCGGATAGGTGTCACGCGAGCAGATTGCGGAAGATGAATAGGCGCAGACGATGTAGGATCATACAAAACATCGATTGCAATCTTGTGTTCTGCCTTTTTTTTGATATGCGCAAGGACGTCTTGGTCCGTAAATCCAAAGTAACTTGCGAAAATCGTCTCCTTCGCTTGGGCAATTGCTTTGCACAGAGTGAGTTTTAAATCATGCTTCATCTGGTTTGCGTAAATAATGATTGGCTGAGAGGGACTAGGAACCGCAGGATGCGTTCCATAGTAAATAGCTGACGCAAAAATGCCGCCCATCAAGAGGGAGAGGGAGACCTGTAACAGGAGCTTGATAGACGGCAACAATTTTACACACGAACTCCTTGAGCACGGAGATTACGGATGATTTTTGGCAATCCCACTTTATCAATAGTGCGCAACGCATTAGTAGACAATCGCAAAGTGACAAATCGATTTTCTTCGGAAAACCAAACGCGTTTTTTTATGAGATTGGGCAAGAATCTCCGTTTCTTGATGCCAGTGATCTTTAGGCCAATCCCCTTTTTCTTCTTCGCAATACCACGAATAGCGTAAGAGCGCCCTTTTACAGGATGTCGACCTGTTACGACACAACGTTTAGACATTCTAAAAACCCTTTTAAAGGGCAATGTTAGCAATTTTCAGATTATTGAACAACGTCTTTTCATCGTACGCTTCTAAGATTCGTTAAATATTCCTTTAAATTGGTCCTGAAGAGAAGAGGGGACGACTTCTTGAATTCCTTCTTTGTCGTATACGAGAAAGTATCCACAGGCGATCATCAAGCCAAACGCAGGGCTGAATATGGCAACAAAAAGAGAAACCCCACATACAAGGGCCCGTTTTAACGAGAGATGGCTCTTTTGGCGCATTCTTAAAAAGGCACTCTTGTGAAAGAGCGAACCTACGAGAGAATAGAGAAAAACAGCACCTGCGTAAAGCCCCCAGAACAGATCTGCAATGAGCAAACATAAAAAGAAAAAGCGAGATGCAACTGCAGAAAAAAACCGACCTTTTACCGGGACATTCTGGGTCTCTATGCCTTCTTGCGATGAGAGTTCTTCTTTTTCAAAAATGTTATAAATAGCCATGTGATTCACATCTTTTGTTTGATTTTATTCCAACCATTCAATGCGGCGATGCGGTACCCCTCCGCATACGTCGGGTAATTAAATACCTGATCGACAAAATAATCGATGCGGGCATTAAAACTCATGGCGACTTGTCCAATGTGGATCACTTCCGTCGCACTTCTTCCAATAATATGAATTCCCAAAATTTCTAGAGTTTCAGCATGAAAAAGGAGCTTAAAAAGTCCAGTGTCACGCCCTGAGATTTGATTCCTTGCAATCTCATGATAGTAGGCACGCCCTACTTCGTATCGAAAACCTAGTTGTTTGAGTTGATCCTCAGTATAACCACAAAATGAAATTTCTGGAATTGTATAAATGCCGATGGGAAACACTGTGGGAAAGTGATGTACGCGTTCTCCAAACGCATGTCGCGCTGCTAACCTTCCTTGTTCCATGCTCGTAGAGGCAAGTGCGGGTTGACCGATGACATCCCCGGCAGCATAAATGTTTGGTTTTACCGTTTGAAAGAGTGCATTTACTGGAATATATCCCTTGGGCTCTACGCAAATCCCCACAGCTTCTATGCCAAGATCGTGAATGTTTGCTTCTCTTCCCAATGCATAAAGGAGTGCATCTGCATGAAGAGAAGTCCCATTGCGGAATCGCACATGTGCCCCCTTCTCCTCCCGTTCTACGGATTCGGGAATGTGATTTCCAAGAAATTGCAATCCAATATCAGTCAGTCCTTTTTGCAAATGCATCCCAATTTCTGCATCTAAAAACGCGAGCATGCGTTCTCTTTTGTCTGCTAGGTACACCTTTGTACCAAGTGCGGAAAAAAAACTCGCGTATTCAGAACCAATAATCCCCCCCCCCAATACGATGAGGTCTTTAGGAACACGGTCGATTTCCAGTAAGCGCGAGGAATCAAGTATCGTATTTTGATCAAAAGGAATATCAATGGGATGACGTGGTTTGGACCCTGTTGCAATGAGGAAAAAATGCCCTTGGATCAGGCAGCGCGGCCTTCCTTCTTGGTCTAGGACTTGCACATGCGTATCATCTTGAAACTGCGCTGTGCCATAGATCAATTGAATTTTATTTCTTTCAAACTGCTTGAGAATTGCACTTCTTTGCTCTTCTAAAATTTGATCCACTGAATAGTTAAGGTCATGAATCGAAATTTCCCTTAAAGGCTTTTCTTGCCCGTAGTAGCTTCTCTGATAAAAGCCCGTGAGATCCAAGATAGCTTCTCTTAGCGTCTTAGAAGGAATGGTTCCCGAATTTAAGGAGACTCCTCCGGGTACAGTATCTCTCTCTACGATAATGACTTTTTTGCCCAATTTAGCTGCTTGAATAGCAGCCTTTTGACCCGCCGGGCCGGAACCGATGACTACGTAATCCGCAACAAGCCTCTCCACGATTCAGCTTATAACAAACTGCGAAAATAATTTTGCATTCCTGCTGGCTGTGTTGAAAAATCCCTTACCGCACAAGTTCTTAAACGCGCAGCCTGAAACCAACTCCATATTGTATAAGCAGTCGCTCTCATCATTTTGTTCATCAAAAGACATTTCAATCGATTCGCAACCACTTGACGCTCATAAGTCCTCGAGAATGCCTTTTCTCCGAACAACTTCTTATAGAGAGAACAGGCTGTCTCTACGAGAGCTCTACGACTATAGCCCGATCATTTCCCCCAGATGGATCTAGCCGTCTTGTCTCCTCCAAATATTCGAATATCCAAAATAGCACGATCACGATCTTCATCGATCCCATTACAGACACCGTTCTTAGGAGGAGCAACCAAAGCCTTGACTCCTTGCTGTTGGATGAGCTTTCTGGTTTCCCCACCCTCGCATGCTCCATCTGCAATCACTTGTTTTACTCGGC
>JAKAAD010000007.1 GCA_021802305.1 bacterium | reverse complement strand
TTCGATTGGATCTTGGGAACGACGATCTCTACCATATGCGCATTTGCCTCAAAAAGGGCATACCATTTATCCTAATAAATGAGGAGAGATTAACCATATGGTAACCCCCGCAGGACCCACCCCCCCCTATAGGACCCACCCCAAGGCCTGAGCCCCACAGCGAGTCCAAGATTCCCCCAGGATATGAATCTTGGGAAAAAATGTTTGCGCAGACGGGCCACCCCATCACTCCTCAAGAATTGCAACAAGTAATGGCAGGAATTACGCGTTATATGACGATTCTCATCAATCAGCAAACGCAAACGATGAAACGCGCAAGCCAAAAACTGAGAGACGCTGCCGAAGGCCAATGAACTCCTTCGTTTTTATTGCATCTTCCACCGATGCACGATACCGCCTTGATCAACTCCTGCCGCTACATTATCCCCAACACTCGCGAAGTTATTTCCAATTCCTCATTGATCAAGCGCGCATTTCTGTAAACGGCAAGCCTGTAAAAAAGAGGATGAAACCTCGTGTGGGTGATCGCATAGAAGTAGAACTTCTTCCTCTTCCGCAAAGCGAACTCATTCCAGAAGCAATCCCTTTACAGGTGCTCTATGAGGATGAATTTTTACTTGCGATCGATAAGCCTGCAGGAATGGTTGTGCACCCTGCCCCAGGGCATGCAAAGGGAACTATTGCTAACGCCCTTCTTGCACACTGCAAAACATTAGATACACGAGGAACGTTGCGCCCGGGGATTGTCCATCGACTGGATAAAGATACGTCAGGCTTACTCTTGTTAGCAAAGACTTCTAGTACGCACCAAAAACTCGTTACTTTATTTGCTACTAGAAAGATCAAAAAAACCTATCTCGCACTTTGCATAGGTTGCCCCAAGGAAGGATGGATTGACGCACCCATCAAACGCCATCCTATTCGACGTAAAGAGATGGCAGTCCTCGACGGAGGAAAAGAAGCAAAAACGCATGTGCGCATCCTACAACGCTCTTCTTCCCTTTCTTTGGTAGAATTGATTCCCTTAACGGGCCGTACTCATCAGCTCAGGGTCCATCTCAAACACATAGGTACGCCGATCCTAGGCGACTCAGTATATGGGAAAGGAAATAAAAAAATTCCTAGACAAATGCTCCATGCACGAAATATAGAATTTCCTCATCCCATCACACGGGAGATGCTTTCGCTCTCGGCTTCCATCCCAGAGGATTTCCATCGCCATTTTCCCTATTTGAATGGAAATTCTTTTTCAGTATAATTAGCCGCGTTATCCAATCTCTAGTGAGGACTGAATTATGAAAGAATTTGTTGAATACATCATCAAAAACCTTGTCGACTATCCAGATAAAGTAAAGATTAACGAAGTGGGGGGGACCCATACATTAATCCTCGAACTAACTGTCGAAAAATCTGACATTGGCAAAGTCATTGGAAAGAAAGGTCGAACCATTGGTGCGATACGCGAATTGCTTAGATCGATTGCAACCCGTAACAACATCCGTGTAAACCTTGAAATCCTCGAAGACGGCCAGAGAAAAACCACAGAAACAGCCGAATAATACACGTGCATCTTGAGAAGAATGATCCTACGAGCGCCTTGGCGTTTATTAGGCCCGCTTTAAAGGAATCGTAGCAAACGTTATTCTATAAATTTAGGTAGGTGTGGAGAGATCATCGCCTTTCTCGAGTTAATAGATCCCGCTTTAAATCGCAAGATTGCAAGAGGCTCTGTCTCTTTTTCTAGAAATTCTCGTTGAGCCATTGGGAGAACACTCTCCTGGAAAATATGCTCGTACTCCTTACTCTTTCCACGAGTGAGCACAAGTGTACATGCAATGGATTGTTGTTTTAAGACTTGGGGAAACGCGTTGAGAAAGTGTTGTAAATGCTCAACAGAAGTTTCTGTAAATGGAATCCATATCCACAATTCGTCTTGATGCGAATACGCTCCTTCTTTTCCTTTATACACTTCTTCAGCACCTGCTACAGTGCTCACCATGTGTAGGTGGAGATCTATCTCAGGCTTTTTGATCGAAACATCAGCACACCCATTTGCCCAACGCGTTCGCAATTGATGCGCATAGCGTGTATAGATAGGAAAATTGCGCGCAAAGAGCTTTGTTTGTCCTACGCGACAACATCCATTTTGTTCTTTGGTATCCAAGAATAAATTGTTTTTTCTCCCGGCAGCACACGCGCGAATATTTTTCTCTACATTTTTTTCCTTGGCGAAATAGATTTTCTTGTACAACGAATAGGTATCGCGATGTTGAAGAATTCTCTTCGCGGCTTTTGTAGCAAAATCACTCCCCTCACTTAAGTCGTCAAAAGAGAGAATTTCCACTTCTTGACCTAGAGCTAACGATTTTAAGCGGTTGAGGAGTTCCGCCACACACAACACATCTCGTTTGCTTACTTTCGTCAGTAAATCCGTATCGTCCAAAATAGCAAAAAAGTAGTGAAGATATTCTAAAAAAATCCGCGATGCATCGACGTAATACTCATCCTTGCGATCCAACGCTGATAACCGCCGAAGAACTTTTTGCAACAATCGATGGTTCTCTCCTTTAGAGAGCTTCTTGCTAAAGCCTTTCCATTGTGTTTGTAACATCCGTTGGTCTTCTCGTAATGTAGGAAATTGATCGTGTATGCGGAAGGCATGTTCTGCACACAAAACGTTAGAAGATTGGGCATCCGCAAGGAGAAACATCCCTGCAGAAGAAGTTTGAAGATGTGCCTTGTGGTGGTCGATGGCACTGATGATCTCGAAGTAGGAAGGAATTTTTGTCTCTTCCCTATTGCAAAAATCGCGAAGTGTAACCGTTCCCAAAATGGGTTTGTGAATCTCTTCTGCATAAATGACGCCGTAGGGGATTAATCGCCCATTGGCATCTGCCATTGTCACAGTAAGATGATGATCGCTCTTCATTTGATTGCGAATCTCCTCCACCTCTGCGCGCGTACTGACAAAACGAAGAGGCTGCTGAAAGACTTCTCTTTTGATCTTAAGAGCGATCTCTAGGCGTTCTACGTAATTGCGCACGCTCAGTACTGCCTGTTCCAATGAACTTATGACCTTTTCGAGCATGTGAAAGATCCGCGGGCGATTTTCAATGAGAAACCCGGAAGCATCGAAAAGGGCTGTTTCGTGTAGCGTTTTTAAGAATTCAATGAATTCAGAAAATCCAAAAAGCGATAGCTTTTTCATTGCCTGCGCAAACTCTTCAAAGGTGCATGCAAGACCTTGGGGAACTCCCAAAACGTTCTTGAGATAGGTATCTACATGTGCTCGCGATGTAGCAGTAAGTTCTTGTGCTGGGTCGCAATCTTCGATCCGAATGCGAAAAATCGATTCGACAAAAGCAGGAAGCTCTTTTTTCGACAATGTTTCTTTGGAAAATAGGGAGATGAGCTTGGCCTGCAAAGCAGATTGATACCATCGCAACCAACTATTGAACAACACCGTGATTTGCTGCACTGCTTCTGCATCAAAAGAGCGCCAATCGGCTAAAAAGTATCCCATCTCGTCTACGAGTGTAATCGCACGCAAATTCTCGTATTCTCCAGCAGCTACTTGGGATTGAACCTCTTGCCGGATCATTCCCTTTTGCGTCATCAAGTCAAATGCAGAAAGCGCAAGAGAAGTACGCGTTTTTGCAAGAAAATGAAAGATGTTTTTCCCAAACGTTTGATAAAATAAAAGATCGATTTCTGCATTGGCACTTGGAGGGCCATCGGGGAGATTCCAAATGTGATTGCTTTCCGAAACGCGTGCACAAAAGGCATCTGCCCATCCCCAAAAAGAAGCAACCGTTGTATCGAGATCAGGCGATCCATGTGCTGTGACATAATGAGAACCTGGGTAGACCTTTCCCATCCCGATCGGGAAAATTTCTTGATAGGCATCTCTAGGAATCCATTTTCCCATGATCTTAGCACGGACTTTCGCATTTTCCTCTTCAGAGAGGTGGGAAAATTGATTCAACCACAATTCAAAATGCGTAAGATGGTAGGGTTCCACCCCATCGAGTCGATTGACGCGATCCATATAATCAAGAACAGCGGGTAAGAGAAAACAGGGGTTCTTTTCCTTTTGAATCAAGCTCAGCAGAGTACTGCTTATGCGATCGCTTTTTTGCTTTGCGGTGAGATTTTTAAACCCCTCTACCTTGAATTCTTTGATCAGCTTCTCTACATCGGCAAAGCATGCAAATTTCAATGTGAACTCGCCGAGAGAATGGGACGATTTTTTCTTTTTCATATGCAACAAACGCATTGGACTGAGCAGGACTCGAACCTGCGGCCACCTGCTTAGAAGGCAGGTGCTCTATCCAGCTGAGCTATCAGTCCAAATCACTCTGTTTGATCTATATTCTGAAAGCTCGAACTCCGAGAGTCAAGCATCATCTTGCGGATGTTCTTCTTGCGTGTCCGTTAAATTTTGATAATCTTCAAAAGAATGGATGATATGAGGCCGGACAAAAATCAACACATTGCGCTTTTCTTGATCGTTCTTCGTTTTACTAAATAAAGCCCCAAGCCCAGGAATTCCTCCCAGACATGGCAATCCCATCTTATGATGGGCTTGCGCATTGCGAATCATGCTGCTCAACACCAAGAAATGCTTATCAGGTACATGTACAGAGGTAGCCATGTTGGTCTTTGTCGTGCGAATCCCATTCACAGAATTTGTAACTGCAGTAGGGAGCGCATCAACGGTTTCTGAAATCTCTTCTTCGATATCAAGAGTAATGATCTCCCCTTGGCCCAACCGCGTTTTTATGTTCAACCGCACTCCAATATCTCGGTAATCGATATTTGCTGTCGTCTGCTGGCCTTGCCCAACCGTTTGCACGACGGATCCAGTAAAGGGAACTGTATCTCCACAAAAAATCGTCGAACTTTTGTTGTCTTGCGTGATGATATTTTGCTTGAGGACAATTTTGCTTTTCCCATCGCCTTGGAGAGCATGCACAAGACTCCCTAATGAAAGATAGGATTTGCCCTTGTGCAAAAGAATATCCCCAATGATCCCAAGATCAAATCCTGCTCCAAGTGGGATATTCGCAATCCCGGGCGTACGATTACTTCGATTCTGCATCGATTGTCCAAAAGAACTGACTCCATCTTTTCCGGGGGCAAATTGCCCCACCGTCCCACCAACGCGATTGCGATACTGTGCTCCTGCAGCCCATTCTAATCCAAATTCAGTACTTTGGTGCACATCCGTTTCAATGACGAGCACTTCGACAAAAACTTGTCGCAAGGGTCGATCGAGATCCTCGATGAGCATATAGAGTTGTTCCAGTGTCTCTGGATCTGCAGAGCAAAGTAGGGAATTCGTGGCTTTGATCCATTGCAAAGATTGAATTGCAGAAATCAAGCGCGCTGGCGCATTGGGTTCTAACTTTAAATCCATTGCAATTTTTTTTAGTGATTGCTCGATCTCAGAACCTTCATGATATTGCACCTTGTACGTCAAAAAAGTATAAGGCGAAATTTCCTCTTGTACAGGTTCCTCTTTTTTTGCGATTTCATCTACAGATTCTTCTTTTTTTGCAGGCAGATCGAAATCAGCAATGAGTTTGCCCAATTGTTCTAACGTTTCTGAATCCGAAGAAGCAATCAGCGAGTTTGTCCCCTGTATCCACTGAAGCGCCTTGATTGCCTGTACAAGTTTGTGAAGCGCGCCTCCCCCTCCCCATTCTTGCCATTGTGCAGCCACTTGTTGCAACTCTTGATGCACTTCTGCACCTTGGCGGTTTTGCAATTTGTATACGAAAAATGTCGATGGAATGATCTTAGGTTTAGCGAATTTTTCCATTTCTTCGCTTGGTTTGCTCTGCCCTTCCAGCACTTTGTGAATGACGTAGTAATCCCCATCCTCTGTGACGCACAAATCATGGCGCTTGAGCAATTGAATCAACGCTTGCACGACCTTCTCAGAGGATACGGACGTTCCCGTGCTCAAAGAGATGTGAAAATTGAGTTCCTTGCTATTGAAGACAAAGTTCTTGCCAGAAATTTTCGTCACAAAACGAATGAATTCGATGATATGAATATCTGAAAAGTTAATTTCGTATGTACTTTGCGTAGGGTCATCGGCTTCTAAATTGTATTCTTGCACATCTACACCTTGCTCACAGCTCAGGGGGAATGCAAATAAAAACGTTAGAATGGTCCACTTCCTTATCATATTGTCGGGTCGCCGGATTCATTTTATGGTCGAGCAAATTATTTGAAAAGTATGTATGTAAAAATGTGAAATGATTTTATTGAATTAAAATTTTCAGTATACACAAATGCATTCAAACATGGGGAATTTCGCAAGGAGGCGACCGGCATTTGAGTCGGGAGAAGCTTATGTGTATACTTGCAAATACCATGAACCATCTTTCCCTTACACTTGCCCTCTTTGGTAGATCAGGAAAAATGGGAACGCGCATTGAAGCATTAGCCATGCGCGATTTTGGATTTACTGTCGTACATCGAGGCGCTCCTTGTGATGTTGCTATTGATTTTTCCTCTAAAGAAGGATTGCACGCACATCTTGCCATAGCACAATCAGCTGCGCATCCTCTTGTGATAGGCACAACCGGGTTTGGAGAAAAAGAGATGAGTGCAATGAAACATGCTGCAAAAACGATTCCTCTGCTTTATTCTCCCAACTTTAGTTATGGTATGACGCTCTTTCAACAACTTGCCTCTTCCCTTGCGCACACTCTGTCCAATGCGCGTATCGCCATTGTCGAAACACATCATATGCAAAAAAAAGATGCTCCCAGTGGAACAGCGCTTATGCTCGCAGAAATTCTTGCGCAGGCAAGTAAACAATCCAACCAAGCGATTCCCATCCAATCTATGCGCATAGGGGAAGTGATTGGCGAACATTCTGTTCTCTTCGAGTGCGGAAATGAGCGCATTGAAATCAAACACACCGTCCATAATAGAGATGCTTTTGCTCGCGGAGCCCTCATAGCAGCTAAATGGCTCGTAGGAAAACCTGCTGGGTTTTATACTTTTGAAGACTGTGTAGAAGGAGTGTATGAAAAATGTACAAGTGAAAGATTTTTGGATCGGTGAACATCAACCGCTCGTCGTTATCTCTGGCCCCTGTGTGATTGAAAACGAACAACTTGCCATGGAATCCGCTCAAATGCTTCACGAGATTTTTAGTGCCCATGATCATGTGCGCTGGATCTACAAATCGAGCTACGACAAAGCCAATCGCTCTTCTCTCAACTCCTATCGAGGCCCTGGCATAGAAGAGGGATTGCGCATTTTAGAACGCGTGAAAAAAGAGTTCGACATTCCTATCCTAACAGATGTGCATACACCCGAAGAAGCCAAGCAAGCCGGAGCAATCTGCGATGTGCTCCAAATCCCCGCCTTTTTATGTCGCCAAACAGATCTCATCGTTGCAGCTGCTGCCACTGGGGCTGTCATCAACGTAAAAAAGGGACAGTTTATGGCTCCTTGGGATATGGGAAATGTCATAAAAAAAATCGTAGCTATGGGAAATGAATCCATTTTGCTCACAGAGCGCGGTACTAGTTTTGGGTACAATAACCTCGTGAGCGATATGCGAAGTATCCCCATTTTACAAGGATACGGCTACCCCGTATGCTATGATGCATCGCATTCCGTTCAATTACCTGGAGGACTTGGCCATGCATCTAGCGGAGAGAGGCAATACATTCCGACGCTCACTCGTGCAGCGATCGCAGCGGGCTGCAATTGCCTCTTCATTGAATCTCATCCTCGACCCGAAGAGGCTAAAAGCGATCCAAAAACCGTCTTTCCCATTAACGGGCTTACTGCCCTCTTACATCAAATTCTTCCCATTTACGAAATCATACATCTATGTCCTACAAACGCTTCACCTACATAGTTTTTACCTGCTTTTCCTTCGGGATTTTACTGTTTATTTTCTCTTTTTCTAGAGTGCAAATGCAGGATGTGAAACGCTACATGCGCCTTGCCAAACGAGATGCTATTGCAAAATCGCTCAGTCAATTAGAACAAAGAAGAAAAGGCGTTGTGAAAGATCTTTATGTAACCACAGAAGAAGGATCTCGCTTACACCATCGCATTATCGGGGAAACCTCCTCTTTGGTCATTAAACCAACGAATCGCAACTTTGACATCGTCGAAAATGCATCCCCTATGCGATGCTTTATTCAAGATAAACTATACAAAGAAGAAGGGACCCCCATGCAACAGTTGCGCTTATTAGAAGCAAGGATGGGCACATATCGTTTTCGTTCCTATGAATTTGCGGTACAAGAGGCTGCCCTTTCGTTGATCCGCATGCAAGGCACGGACTTGCCGACAGAAGCGCCGATGCCTCCTCCCTTTTTGCATGGAAAAGCAGCCGCGGTCTCTTTCGTTCTCACAGGGAAAATTCCTCAATTTACTGCTCAACAATTTATGGCTACTCTCGATGCACCATAAGCGCCTTATATTCCTTTTTCTCTTATTGTTACCTCTCCTTTGTCATGCGCAAGAAACGGGGTCTCTCCATTCAAAACATGCAAGCTTTGATGGCAATGTGCTTACACTTTCCGGAAATGTGGAACTGCACCATAGTTTAGGCGTTCTACTTGCGGAAGAAGCAATTTTGACCAAGCAAGAACCTCACCAAGATTTTCCCTTCTCGCACATTTCATTGCATAAAGCCGTAGAACTCCTCTTTAAAGATCGTTCAAAACTTACTTGCGAACGCGCCGATCTCGATTTTCTTTCCTTAAAAGGAACGCTGTTGGGAGAACGACATCCCATTGTTTACTCCGAGCAATTGCAAGTGAAAGGAGAACCTCTTTCCCTCATCATGCAAGCCGTACATGCAGAGCTTACTTGTGCAAAAATTTTTGGGGAAAAAGGAGATCTATCCTACGTGCTTACTGCGCTTCAAGGAGAACAAGATGTTCATATCCAATATGGAACGCAGTGCGAATTGTCTTGCAACCGCGCACTTTACGATAAATCAAATCCAGCACATCCCCTGCTCTCCGCCTTCTCTAAAGAGGATCTGGGTTTCTGCCGCTTCACCCGCGGAAGTGATGTTATTGATGCTACAAGTGCTACATTAGATATTCAGAATGCAATCCTTACTCTCCAAGAACCTCGAGGTGTGCTCGTCTCTTCGTTAGAGAAGAAAAGCAATGGTTCTTTTCGCGCTCACGAACTTTTTCTAGACCATCAAAAGCATCTCCTCACTTTGCGTGGCCAGGTAGTTCTTGATGAACCCATTTTTGGCCATCTGACTACTAATGATCAGCTCTTTCTGAAAGGAGAAGAACAGCATCGGTTTGATTTTTGTTATGCCGAATGCTTGGGCAATACTGAACTTACGTACCAAGATCCGGCAACAGGGGAACTCCATCATCTTACCTGTCATGGGAAAGTGACAATGGATCGATCCAAGCACGTCATCTATTTTGATAGTCCAGAAAGCGTAGAACCTCTTTCAGAAAATGAACAGCTTTTCTATCAAGGCAAAGAATGTCATCTCTTTGCAGATCACGCCATTGCGGAATACTCTGCTGCAGAAGGACGTGCTTCTCTTGTACGCATCCATTTGAAGGGCCACATTCGTCTACGCACTCCGGAAATGGAACGCACCGCCATAGCAGATCGCGCGATGTACTCTCCTTTGACTCGCACACTTGTGCTCTCAGCCGATCCCGGAAGTCAGGTCCTCTTTCACGATGTTAAAGAAAATGTCCAGATGCAAGCCCCTGAAGTGCATCTCATCTATGACCCTGAACAAAATCATACGGTTGCAAAAGGCATTGGAAAAGTGCGCTTTACGCTACACGAAGAAGAACTCAATCAACTCCTCCATCGAAAATGATGAAATTAGAATTAGAACACCTTAAGCTTCCTCCACCTGGGGCGAAGAAAAAGGCCCTCCCCCCTCTTTTTCAAGCTCAGGCTCTCATCAAATCATATAATGGCAAACATGTCGTCGATGGCCTTCAATTCTCTATTGCACCCGGAGAGGTCGTAGGACTTCTTGGCCCTAACGGAGCGGGAAAAACGACCGCTTTTTACATGACAATTGGCCTCATTCGACCAGATGAAGGCACACTTTTTTTCCAAGGCAAGGACATTACTGCGCTCCCTATACACGAAAGAGCAAAGTTAGGGATGAGTTATCTTGCGCAAGAACCTTCTATTTTCCCTTCCCTCACTGTAGAACAAAATTTACTTTGCATTTTAGAAATGCTCGACCTATCTAAAACAGATCGCAATATCCGCCTCTCTGAACTTCTCCAAGAACTCCATCTCCTTCCTTTAGCGAAAAAGCGCGCATGTACTTTATCAGGAGGAGAACGGCGTCGCTTAGAAATCACGCGAGCCTTGATCCGCGAACCCTCTCTTCTTCTCCTGGATGAACCATTTGCAAACATCGATCCCCTCGCTATTCAGGATGTAAAAATCCTCATCCGCCATCTCAAAAACCGCGGCATTAGCGTGCTCATCACTGATCACAATGCACGCGAAATCTTTTCTGTGGTGGATCGAAGCTACATTATGCAAGAGGGCAAAGTAGTTCTTTCAGGAACCGTGCAAGAGCTTTTGAGCAATGCAACAGCACGCTCTATTTACCTAGGGAAAGACTTTTCGTTGTAACGCGCTCATATGCGGCTAGGATTTGCTCCGTGGTTAAAGAGAGCAAGCAATCGCTTTTTTTGCTTCCTCCACAACCTGCTTGCAAACAGGGGCGGCAAGTGTGTTGTGATGTCACCACCTCAGCAGCTGGATGCATCCAAGGTCCCCATTTTTTTTCGCACGTTGGGCCAAACAACACCACTACCGGCGTCTTGAATGCAGAAGCTAAATGAAGTGGCAGTGAATCCACGCAAAAGAGCGCTTTTGCAGAAGCGATGAGAGCTCCTAATTCTTTAATAGAAAGTTTTCCTGCAAGGTTCAGGAGAGGAACGCCCTGCAAGAGGGAAAGGAGTCGATCGATGATTGCTATCTCTTCGGCACCACTTCCTGAGAGTACGATGCGTTCTCCACGCGCATGGAGTGCTCGGACCCATGCTACAAGTTGCTCAACAGATACATGTTTCCATGACCATCGAGCAAACGGGTGGACGAGGAGAAAATCCTCCTTTCCCACCAACGAACGCACTCTGGAAGTTGCCTCTTCTGGAAGATAAAACGAGAGCTCTCGCTCTTCTGGTTTAGGGAAGATGCCTAGGCATCTTGCTGCATCTAAATGCCTCTCGACGCAGTGTCTTGCTTGTGGTGGAGAAGGAATGATATGCGAATAGCAATTTTTTTTACCCAGGAAGCCTTCCCCCTTTGGATCACAACCTATGCGAATGGAAGCACTGGATAGACGTGCTGCGATCGCGCCGCGGTCTCCTTCCGTCAACTGTATCACGAGATCGTACCTTCGAGCACGAATCTCTCGCAACAATGCGCGCTCTTTTGCCAAGCGGTTCCACCATGACAATTTCTTCCAGGCAGGATCGCAATAATGACAGTGGGATACGTCAGGATTTCCTTCGAGAATTGGTAGAGCGTCCTTATATACGTAGGCATCGATTTCTGCATGGGGAAATCGACCCTTCAAAACAGAAAAAAGCGGAGTTGTGAGAAGTACGTCTCCTAAATGCCTTAACTTAATCACCAAAATACGATGTATGGACGAAAGTTCAAAAAACATACAACTATGATATCGATTGACAAATTCTTGAACAAAGGCTTATCATTATCCAAAAGAAAAAATTTTATGCCTCGAGAAAAAACTCTTTCTATTATTAAACCGGATGCCGTGGCAGAAAACCACATCGGCAACATTGTGCATCGCTTTGAAAAAGCAGGATTACAAGTTATTGCAATGAAGATGTTGAGATTGACTGTCGATCAAGCCAAGGCTTTTTATGGCATCCATGCACACAAACCATTTTTTCAAGAACTCGTCACTTTCATGACTGAAGGTCCTGTCGTCGTCATGGTGTTAGAAGGAGAAAATGCGATTGCAAAAAACCGTGAATTAATGGGCGCGACCAATCCCAAAGAAGCAAAGCCTGGTTCTATTCGCGCAGACCTCGCTCATTCCATTGATCGCAATGTCATTCATGGATCCGATAGCCCGCAAACAGCACAACAAGAGATCCCTTTTTTCTTTAAAGCAACCGAGCTTTTCCCACGATAATGCCCATTACGTTTTCGATAATTTGCTTTCTATCTCTGCGAGTTCTTGCTGAAGCTCTTTAGGAAATCGACGGCCAAAAAGTTCAAAATATCGCTTAGACTCTGTGATCTCGTTCCTCCATGCCTCCGGATCGAAAGAAAAAAGCTCTTCCAGAGCTTCCTCTTTTACCTGAAGTCCGTGGATATCGAAAGCGCTTTTGATGGGAATGTATCCTATGGGTGTCGCACGTGCCTTTGCGTTGCCTGCAAGGCGTTCAAAACACCATTTAATCACACGGATATTTTCACTAAATCCTGGCCATAGAAATTTCCCTTTCTCATTTCTTCGAAACCAATTGACGTAAAAAATCTTGGGCAATTTTTCAGGAGCTGTCTTTTTGGCCAATTCAAGCCAGTGTGCGAAGTAATCTGCCATGTTGTAGCCACAAAACGGCAACATTGCAAAGGGATCATGACGTACCTTTCCAAATTCTCCCTCTTGTGCTGCAGTGAGTTCTGAGGTCACGGTGGCACCAAACAAAACGCCCTGTTGCCAGCTACGTGCTTCGCGCACTAAAGGAATGGTCGTTGCACGTCTCCCTCCAAAGATAATGCCGGCAAGAGGAACTCCTTGTGGGGATTCCCAATCAGGATCTAATCCGGGGCATTGCGATGTGGCGACAGTGAAGCGCGCATTGCGGTGAGCTGCCGGTGTATTACAACGGGGATTCCACGATTGTCCTTGCCAATCTGTGAGATGATCAGGAGGTGATTCTGTCATGCCCTCCCACCAGACATCGCGATCATCAGTAAGGGCGACATTAGTAAAAATCGCATTGCGCTCAATCGTGCGCATGATCATGGGATTGCTTTGAAAAGAGGTACCCGGTGCCACGCCAAAAAATCCCGCTTCCGGGTTAATCGCCCACAATCGCCCATCAGAACCAATGCGTATCCAGGCAATATCATCGCCTACCGTCTGCACGGTCCATCCTGGAAGAATCGATTGCAACATGGCAAGATTCGTCTTTCCGCAAGCACTCGGAAAGGCTGCTGCAAAATACCGTTTCTCTCCTTGTGGATTGATCACGCTCATGATGAGCATGTGTTCAGCGAGCCATCCTTCATCTCTTGCAAGAACAGATGCAATGCGCAAAGCAAGGCATTTTTTCCCAAGGAGAGCATTTCCACCATAGCCACTTCCATAAGACCAAATTTCTCGCTCTTTGGGAAAATGGGCGATGATTTTCTTTTTGGGATTGGTAGGCCACATCATGTCCTTCTCTCCCTTTTCCAATGGAACGCCCACGGAATGCACTCCCGGCACAAATGGTTCCTTTCCCATAGCAGCAAGCACTCTGTTTCCCATGCGCGTCATCATGCGCATATTAAGAACCACGTAGCGAGAATCTGTAAACTCCACGCCAAAGACGCGAAATGGCGAATCTAGCGGTCCCATGCAATACGGGATGACATACAAAATCCTTCCGCGCATGCATCCTGTAAATCTCTCGCGCAGCTCTTCTTTCGCCTTTGCAGGATCTAGCCAATGATTGGTCGGACCTGCCTCTTCTGCTGTGGGGGAACAGATGAAGGTGACGCTTTCTGTTCGCGCAACATCATCTGGAGTAGAACGAAACAAATAACTATGGGGGCGTTTGTTGGGATGTAAAGCAATTGCAGTATGCCCCCCCACAAGTTCTTGTGCGAACATGCGCTGCTCTTCCTCTGAGCCATCGCAAACATAGATGCGATCCGGCTTACAGAGGGTTGCAACTTCATGGATCCACTGATGTAATATTGGATGTTTGATCTTCAGTTCGCCTTTATACATTCATGAATTCAAAAAAAAGTTTTTCTTTTTTTTAATTCCTCTAGGTAATTGAGTGCTTTACCCGTTCCTAGACAGACGGCGAATAACGGATTGGGCGCAACTGTCACCGGAACTCCGGTTGCTTTAATCAATGCCTTATCTATCCCTTTGAGCAATGCTCCTCCGCCTGCTAATACCATTCCTCGCTCTACAAGATCCGCGGCAAGCTCTGGAGGACACTTTTCCATTGTAAGGATGACATTTTCCATGATTTGTAAAATCGGTTCGGAAAGGCACTCGCGTACTTCTACAGAATTGATGCGCTTTGTGGTAGGCAGCCCCGTCACCTGGTCTCGACCGCGTACTTCCATTTCCAATTCTTGATCTCCTAAAGGATAGACAGAACCTATGGTCACTTTAATTTCTTCTGCTGTTCTTGGACCAATCATTAAATTGTAAGTGCGACGCATGTAGTTCACAATGGCTTCGTCGAATTCATCTCCTGCAATGCGCAGCGATCGCGATTCCACAATGCCTCCAAGAGAAATAATGGCGATCTCCGTCGTTCCTCCCCCAATATCAATGATCATGCTGGCAGAAGGTTCGTGTACCGGTAGATCGACTCCAATCGCAGCGGCCATCGGTTCTTCAATGAGAATGACCTCTTGTGCTCCTGCACGAAGAGCAGAATCTTCAACAGCGCGCTTTTCTACTCCTGTAATTCCAGAGGGGACTGCAATTAAAATCTTTGGGCGGAAGAAACTGCGGACAGGGGTCACTCTTTTGATGAGCTCTTTGAGCATTCCCTCTGCAATCTCAAAATCAGCAATGACTCCATCTTTCATAGGTCGTACCGCATGAATGGTTCGCGGCGTTTTGCCAAACATCGCCTTTGCCTTATGCCCAATGGCTAACACTTCATTGGTTGAAGCATCGACAGCAACAACGGAAGGCTCTGCAAGAACCACTCCCTTTCCTTTGACATATACAAGCGTATTTGCAGTGCCTAAATCAATGCCAATGTCATTTACGATGAGACCGGAAAACTTGCCAAATCGACGAATCCACTCATCCTTCAACTTATGAAACGAAGTCTTCACTTGCTGCCGTTGTATTTGGGGCATGAATCAATTATGTTTCCAATATTTCTAATACATCTTCCCAGGTTAATCTGGAAATGGCCTCATCATCGCAACTTACGACTTTCTTGACCAATCCTTTTTTCCCTCTCTGCTTTTCGGCAATTTTTTCTTCAATGGTTCCAAGAGTGATCAATTTGTATGTAGAAACGGATTGCTTTTGCCCTAATCTGTGCACGCGATCTGTTGCTTGACTCTCTACAGCAGGGTTCCACCACATGTCATAATGAATGACAGTGTCCGCCCCAACGAGATTTAATCCAGTACCTCCTGCTTTCAGAGAAACGAGAAAAATCGGAATCGATGGATCTTCGTTAAATTGCTTAACAATTTCGAGGCGATTTTTAGTTCCACCATCGAGATAACAAATGGGAACACCCTGCATCGTAAAATCATTGCGCATGATTTCCAGCATGCGCGTGTATTGTGAAAAGATGACAGTTTTGTGCTTTCCTTCGATCAGCGTGTGCAAAAGCTCTTGGAGCATTTCATATTTTGCAGAATCTCCGGGTTCTGCCTTTTCCTTAGCAAAAATCGCCGGGTGGCAACAGATCTGCTTAAGGCGCGTAAGTGTTGCAAGCACGTGGATTTGTACTCGATCAAATCCATCGCGTTCTACGAGTTTGACGAGCTCATCGCGTGCAGTTGCTGCATAGGAATAGTACAATTCTTTTTGCACATCGGTGAGTTGACAATGATAGACGATTTCCGAGATCGGCGGAAGATCGTCGAGCACTTCGCTTTTCATGCGTCGCAGGATGAAAGGCGCCACTTTTTTGCGCAGGTAATTCAGATTCTTTGATTGTTCTTTTCCATAAGCGCGCACGTATTTTTCCACAAAGCGTTCAAATGTACCTAAAAACCCGGGCATCAAGAAATCAAAGAGACTCCATAGCTCTTCAAGGGAATTTTCTATCGGAGTTCCGGAGAGGATGAGTCGATGAACCGCCTTGATCATTTTCACTGATTTGGCATTGCGCGTACCGCGATTTTTAATGTGTTGCGCTTCATCCAAAATGGCGTACACAAATTGCATTTGGGAGTACTGCTCAATATCTTTTTGTAGAAGTGTGTAAGAAGTGATGAGCACATCGTAAGATTGCCTACTCGCCAGCAATTTTTTGCGTTGATTGGGAATTCCATCGACAACCATTACTTTGAAATGGGGATGGAATTTCGAAATCTCTTCTTTCCAGTTGTATAGAAGAGACGTTGGACAGACAACGAGTGCTTGCCCTCCCTTTTTCTGCATCGCTTGTGCAAGCGCAACGATCGCCTGCAAGGTTTTTCCTAGTCCCATGTCATCGGCTAAGATTCCATTTAAATACATACTCCTGAGTCTTTCTAGCCATCGCACGCCTTCTTTTTGGTAATTGCGAAGTTTTGCGCGAATCTCTTCAGGGATTTCTGCGAAATCATAGTGACTCTCTCCCAGCATTTGCTTGCGAATCTCTTCCAGCCGTTTGCTCATGCTAAATGCCACGGGCAATCCTTCAAATTGACTGTGATCGATATTGGCTAAATTCCAAAGGGGTCTTTCCAGTGTACAATCGTCTAGTACTTCAATGCCCATTTCATCAAAAAATTGCACAACACCGCTCAATCGTTCGAGGTCCAACACTAAAATCTTGGATGGGCGTAGAGGCTCCCCCTTTTTGGATTTCGAACGGCCTGCGTGCAATTCGATAAATCCTTTCTTTGCATTGAGACACTCCCACAATTGATCTATACTCACTCCACGCAAATCTCCATCTACTTTCAATGCGATTTGATATACATCAATGCGATCTGTCTCTTTCAACGTAAGTGTACATTGCGTCTTGTCGTATACAAATTGATCGAGCAAATTTTGAGGACAATGAAACAACACGCGTTCTCGATTGCGCGGTACGACCTCTGTCATAAATTCGACGATCTTTTTTTCAGACTTTGTGACAAATGTTCCTGCCTCTTGGATATATAAAAAATCTTGAAACAAATCATCGATGGTTTGGCTCTCTTCTACGAGATTGCGAGCAAGAATCCCTTTTTTTGTCACAAAGCTTTGAAGGTCTTCACAAGTAAGCTTTGCGACATTATAAGGAATGATCTTTCCTTCGTAATTAAAGGAAACATTCGCCTCGAGTTCTCCATCGAGATAAGAAAGATCGCAAATCACTTGCAATTGTCCAACGAATGGAAGCGTGACAAATTGTTGCACAGCCTCTGGATTCAGGATCTTGCCATAGCATGACATTTGAACAAGTGCATTTTCTATAAGGGTGCCAAAAAGGGGTTGTGGAATCGTCATATCTCGAATTTCTTTAAGACCCTTTAAATGCGAACGACAAATGTTTTCTGGGAAGCGAAAATAGGTGCCTTTATATAGCAATCCCGGCTTTGCACATTCCAAGAAGCAAACTTCATCAATTTGCACGTTTTTTTCATGCAAAAAGAGCACGGGGTTGATCAACACTTTGCATGTAGGCGGAGGAATATACTCTAAGGAAAAACTGAGCTGCGCAAACCCTGGGTGTACTTTTACAGGGGCATCTAAAGAACCTTCGTAGATTCCCAACGTACGAGTGAAATTGATTTCGAGCGACCCTTTTCGGGCCTCTTTTTCTTCATCCTCTTCTTCCTCTTTTGTGGATGAATAAAAGGTCAAACCCTCCGCTTTTCCTCTGATTGCTTCTGCGTTGCATTCTGCCAGCATCATGCCAAATGTTTCAATGCCAACATGTACGATGCGCATTTGCTTGTCCGTTTGTGCATTTTCTAACGTGCGTCCGCAATCGATAATCATCTTCGCGATATTCTTTTGGCTTCCTGCAAAGGAGTCGAGAGAAAAGCAATACTTTCGACTTCCAATAAAAAGAGGTTCTTCATATTGGAGCGCTTCTAAAAATTTTTTCGCGTTTGGTACAAATAAGGGTTTTGTGCGTAATGGCATGCGCAGCACAAATTGCAATTCCACACTCGTACGATTCTCCGCAGAGATGGGAGTAAACACGATTTCAAGGTCTGCTCGATCAATCTCCTTTTTTTCCGGTGCCCGAAAAAAGGGAGAACCCGCAAGAAGTTTCGCTGCATTAATATATTCATCGAGAAATTCTCTTTGGTATTGCTCTTCGTGACGTTGTACTTCTTTGATCTCTGCTTCTTTGATTTTTTCTAGCAGTTGCTCTCGCTCTTGCACATTGTCCATCTTCTGCAGATCGTTTTCTTTGGAAAATGTGACGAGAATGTGATCGAGATGATGCTCGAGGTAAAAGAGCAAAGCTGCTAAGTGTTGACAATCACAATTGTACGGACAATCGCAATCCGAATCGATCAACTCGCATTCATGTCGATTGATCTCTACTTTACTCTCATAGCTATTGTCAAACTGACCGAGAACCTGTCCTGTCAAACAAAGCGTCTTCGCATCGAGATGCAGTAATTTTGCCGATAAAATCTTTTGCTTCTCAAAGAGCTCTTTTCCCTCCTTCACAATATTGGGAGAGAAGTCTCTTCTAAGTTTTCGAAAGTTTAGCATGTCCGGCCTCGGTACATGCTTTTACATTTTTTTTTATACGAGGGCAAGAAATTTATTTGCATACGAATGATAAGCCTTTTTGCCTACCTCAAAAAATGCCACTAAGTTGCCATTTTGGGCATAAAAATGGCAACTTATGCTGGCATGTATCTAAAAGAGGAAGTGCAT
>JAKAAD010000087.1 GCA_021802305.1 bacterium | reverse complement strand
TCTTTTTTTTGACAAATGCTACTGCCGGGGGAAATGTCAATTATCGAGGATACTACATTGTCTTCAACTGGCTCTTATTCGACCAACTTACCTTGTCACAAACTTGGCAAGAGAGCATTACTTTGGATAACGATATTGGACCCCACAGGCGTTTCAAACAGTATGCATTGCAACTTCTCTACGTCTGGTAATCTCCTAAAAGCGAAAAGACCACGCCCCCGTGAGGCTCTCCTCGTCAATAAGGCGAGCTTCCACAGTAAGTGAAAAGGCTCTTTTTGCAGCCAAACTAAATCCCAAAACGAGTCCAAAGTGTTCCACACTGCGCAGTTTGAGCTTTGAGGACATCGTGGTAACGTTCGCCGAAAAATAGGAGTATTTGGCAGCAATATAGGGAGTAAACCAATCCATTGTCGTGGACATTCCTCCACCTAATTGCCACTCGTAATAACGAAGTCCCGCCGACGGAGAAGCTGCTCTGCCCATCCATTCTGTTGGAGAGAAACAAAATCGCGCGTGTTGAAATGATCCCAAAACCCCAAACACAATCCCCCACCACTCACTGAGAATCAGCCTCCCTCCTATTCCCCATGTAAAATGATCGTTCGTTTGAAATTGCGTAAGCGCACCCGTAGATCGATTTTGTGTTGTAAAATCCATTTCAATCGCCCCAATCGGCGCATAGATCTCTGCACGATTAAATCCAATCAACGTGACAACTCCTTGATTGAAGCGCATCTTATATGGGCTTATGTGTAAGTATGGAGCATTTTCTATCTTTACACGCCGATTAAAGACATTGTCTATCTGGTATCCGGCCTCTCCTCCAATCCATGGAGAGCTGCAACTCCATAATCCTTCTGTGACGAGTTCCGCCCCATCCGGGTTTCCAAGATAGAGAGCATGCACGTTCCATGGAATCCAAAAAAGAATGCCCCATAAGCATGCGCCGACGCATTTGCCAAAAAAAAGATTCATATCTTTGTTTATACAGAAATGAATTCAAAACCAACTTTTGAATCCATTTCTGGATATACAGAAAATGCAATATATCTAGAACTTTACTTCTACAGCAGCGGTCATTGCTGTTTCATCAAAGAAGCGAGCTTCCACATTCACAGCAAAAGAAAGCGGGGGTGCAAGAGCCATTCCCAAAAACAAACCAGGAAATTTCCTGCTTTTTAAATTTTGTATAGGATCTCTCATCGCCGCATGCGCCCTTGCATATTTCACTCCAATGTACGGAATGAGAAGCGGCAACCGATAGGAAAAACCAGCACCCACTTGCCATTCATTGTAATGGAGAGAAGAAGTTGTCGATTGAGAAATGAGAGTGCCGATGAATGGGATCTTTTCCAATACGGTATGTGGATGCACAAAATAGGCTTCTGCATCAATTCCAAAATCCAATCGACCATAACTTGCAAAAAGAACACGCCCTCCAATCTCCCATGCAAAGCGATGGTGTGCAGAAAATCGCTCCTCTTTTCCGGAAGACTTCACTTTCCAATCCATTTTTGTAATGCCCAATGCAGCATAGACCTCCAATCGATCAATGAGATCCACTGTGATCGTTCCCAATTGATCTTGAATGCGAAACTGTTTTGCTCCTTTGAGCTTGCGATTCCAAACGTCATTGTATTGAAACCCAAACTTAAGACTTATGGGAAGAATGTCTGGGAAAAAGAAATTTTTTTCCGGCAGAAGAGTATTGCTTGGATTGCCATTGTAAAGAGCAAATGCACTTGCAGGCAATAGGATGCTAACAAGCAAACGAAAAAAAAACATGCTTTCATTTTGCGAACAAAAGCATTAAACTTTCTATGAAACGATGCAAATTCGCACAAATAAAAATCAAATGATTACCCTTCCTGAGGGTTCTACGGGAAAAGACCTCGCGGAAAAGCTCCATCTTACCGATCCTTCCCAGGCATTAGCCATGAAAGTGGATGGTCAGCTCGTTGACCTTTCCACCCCATTGCACGATCAGCAGGAGGTACTCTTTCTTTCCTTTGCGGATAAAGAAGGGGAAGAAATTTTTTGGCATACATCTGCTCACGTTCTTGCCCAAGCCATTCTTCGCCTTTACCCACAGGCAAAGCCTACGATTGGCCCTCCCATAGACAAGGGTTTTTACTACGATTTTGCTGATCTCCAAATTTCCGATGAGGACCTTGTCTCGATAGAAAATGAAATCGAAGCGATTCTCAAAGAAAATTACATCTCGGAGCGCCATCTTCTCCCTACAAAAAAAGAAGCCCTGCATCGCTTCAAAAACAATCCTTATAAACAAGAGATCATCAAGGATTTACCCGAGGGAGAACCCATCACTGCATACTCGCAAGGAGAATTTTTCGACCTTTGCCGAGGGCCACATCTTCCCAACCTCGGAAAAATCAAAGCATTTAAATTGCTAAAAGTATCCGGAGCATACTGGAGAGGCGATTCTACCCGCGAAATGCTCACGCGCATCTATGGCATCTCCTATCCCGATCGCAAGCAGCTGAAAGAATACATCACTTTCTTAGAAGAAGCAAAGAAACGAGATCACAAGATCCTCGGGCCCAAACTCGGTCTCTTTTCCCTTATGCCCCAAGCTCCAGGAATGCCCTTTATCCATCCGAAAGGGATGATCGTTTGGAACAGGCTTCTCCATTTTTGGAGGGAGCTGCACGTAAAAGCAGGTTATCAAGAGATGAAAACTCCGCAAATCTTGAGCCAAGATCTTTGGGAAACTTCAGGCCATTGGAGTCATTACCGAGAAAATATGTATGCCTTCAGCATCGAGGATCGCCATTACGCCATTAAACCGATGAATTGCCCCGGAACCATGCTCTACTATAAATCGACTCTGCATAGCTACCGCGATCTTCCCTTGCGTCTCGCAGAAATTGGCCATGTGCATCGCCATGAAGCCTCTGGCGCATTGAGCGGACTCTTTCGCGTGCGAAGTTTTCATCAAGATGACGCTCATCTCTTCACCAAACGCGATGATATCACTCGAGAAGTTCTTTCCATCTTTGTTCTCGTTGAAGAAATCTACCAAACATTTCATCTTCCCTATCGCTTTGAATTATCCACACGCCCTAAAGAGAGCATGGGAACGGATGAAGATTGGGCTTTTACCACGCAAAGCTTAAAAGAAGCGTTAGACGCATATGGTGCTCCTTATCAAATCAACGAAGGCGATGGCGCTTTTTATGGACCAAAAATCGATATTCACATTCGCGATGTTCTGCATCGATCCTGGCAATGCGGCACTATTCAACTCGACATGTCCCTCCCTGAAAAGTTTGCATTGGAATACACCGATAGCGATGGACAAATGAAGCGTCCCATCCTGATCCATCGCGCTATTTTCGGATCGGTCGAACGGTTTTTTGGCATATTGATCGAACATTTCGCCGGGAGATTTCCTCTTTGGATCAGCCCCAATCCCATTCGCGTCATCACCATTGCAGATCGCCACATCGCCTACGCTCGCGAAGTGCAAGAAATCATCAAACAAGCGGGGTTTCTCGTCGATATTGATGATTCTCATGAATCGATCAACAAAAAGATTCGAAATGCGCAACTTCAACAAATCAACTACATGCTCACTCTAGGTGATAAAGAAATGGAAGAGCGTTCTATTTCATTACGGACACGAGAAGGAACACAATTAAGAGTGACATTGGATCAATTCTTGGCTATGATAGCAAAAGAACAACAAGAACGTGCACTCACCTCTCCCTTTAACGGATCATGAAAATTATTGCTTCATGCAGTTTTAAAGGAGGAACCGCTAAAACCTCCGCATCGATCCACATCGGTTCTGCGCTCGCGCAATTTTTTAAACAGCGCGTCCTTCTCGTCGATTCTGATGCCCAAGCAAATCTCACCGTAGGTCTTGGCTATGATCCCGATGCACAAGATAGCCTGGCTCCCGTACTTCAAGGAACGAAGCGCATAG
Organism: bacterium; assembly: GCA_021802305.1. Classification (GTDB taxonomy): domain Bacteria; phylum Chlamydiota; class Chlamydiia; order Chlamydiales; family Rhabdochlamydiaceae; genus JAKAAD01. The sequence continues at coordinate 260 of JAKAAD010000087.1, read as the reverse complement.
AAGAGGTGATTGTTCCCACCTGCGTCAAAAATCTCGATCTCATTCCCGCAGATACTTGGCTTGAACGCGTCGAGGTCACTGGTTCCTTAGCTTCGGATCGCTATTCTCACGAAAAGTTGCGCGAATTTCTAAAACCGTTAAAGTACGATACCGTGATCATTGATACTCCCCCCTCTCTTTGTTGGCTGACAGAATCTGCACTCATTGCCTCCCAATTTGCTCTCATTTGCCTAACCCCCGAATTCTATAGCGTAAAAGGC
>JAKAAD010000086.1 GCA_021802305.1 bacterium | reverse complement strand
TGTGCTTGAGGAGCACACTCTTACCAATCCCCGAAGGGCCAAGCACGACAATGGTTTCTCCTTTAGCCACATCTAAATCTAGCCCGTTTAAAACATGTAAATGATTAAATCGTTTCCACAGATTGCGAATGCGAATCATCCTAACCCCGATGTCGATGGATGAAAAAATGCATCATTCACATCATTCAATACCATGGTGAGGAGAAAATTGACGAGTAGGATCGTAATATAAGTGATCACAACGCTGATCGTCGTGTAGCGGCCTACCCCTGCAGCTCCTCCTGTTGTGCGTAAGCCCATAAAGCAAGCAATGCTCATCGCCACAATGCCAAAGATGATCCCTTTCACAAAAGGAATAGTCAAGTCGAAGTAACTGATCCCTGCCTCAATGGGTTCAATGAAATTCATCGGAGCCATATGAAAATAGAGCACAGAGATGAGATATCCTCCATAGATTCCCGTGAAGACATTAAAGATCGTCAGAAGCGGCATCATGATCGTGCCCGCAAGCATGCGCGGTGCAACAATGTAATTGAGTGGATGAATGGACATCGTTAATAGAGCATCGATCTGCTCTGTTACGCGCATCGTCCCGATCTCTGCACACATGGAAGCGCCCACGCGCCCTGTGACCATAAATGCCGTAAGAACGGGGCCCATCTCTATGAGCAAGGCTTTAGCTACAAGAAGACCCGTCACAGAGGTGAGGCCCGTGTGCTCCAATTGATAAAATGACTGCGCAGCAAGAACAAGGCCAGTTGCAAATCCGGTAATGAGCACGACAAAAAGGGAAGCAACACCTACATCAAACAATTGACGAAAGATGAGAGAGAGGGCTGGAGGGCGATAGATGGAGGTTTTGAGAACCTCAAAAAGTAAGGAAAAATATTCGCCAATTGCAGCAATAGCTGAAAATTTACTTAGAGTCTTTTCCACACAATCTAAGCCGATCGTGATCTAAAAGGTAATTTTTAGCAAAGTACTCTTGCGCATTGTAAAGAAAATTCATAATTAAACGTTCCTTCAACCAGTTTTAGGCTGAATTCCGATAAGCTCGAGTTCAAAGATGAGCGTTTGATCAGGACCAATATAGGGAGGAACCCCAGAGGCACCGTAGGCAAGATAAGAAGGCACGAAGAGCTTCCATTTATCCCCAATGTGCATTTTTTGTAATGCCTCAGCCCAACCAGAAATTGCTTGGTTTACAGGAATAGTCACGGGTTCCCCTCGAGCGTAGGAGCTCTCAAGAGCCCGCCCGTCCAAGGAAAATCCATTATAATGAATCTTAACCACATCAAAAAGAGACGGGGAGTCCTGTTGATCATTTCCACGGGAAAGGATCTTATATTGAAGCCCGCTGGGAAGGACGTGAACCCCTTCCATCTCCTTATTTTTTTCTAGAAAAGCAATACCTTGCTCCTTATTCACAGCGGAAAGTTTTTTAAATGTCTCTTTTTTTTGTTGTTCCATCTGTGCATCTATGCTTTGCAAGATGTTTGAAATTTCTTCTTTTTCCAGTTTGGGAGTCTCTCCTTCAAGGGCATCCTGCATGCCTTGTAGGGCATAAGGAATATTTAAATCTGCAAATTGGCTTTTAAGATTATTGCCTGTAAGAAGCCCAAGGCAATAACTCGCTTTTTCTTTGACAGAATCCATAACTCCTCTCAGTCTACTACAAGGCAAACCCTTGAGGCAATTGCAAAACGCAAAATACTTGGAAAAAAGAGAGATTTAGGAGCTTTCCCGAGATGATAAAACCCGTTTCGACTATCCTAATACAGAAGGGAATGCAAAATTGGGAATTTGAGAATGGACGCCCTGGAAATGGATGTAAAAGAAACACAACTTGCATCAGTTGAGAGATGTCACTAGGTTCTAATGCTCTAGCCATTTGAGGCGACCAAAACCAATTTTTAAGGTTATTTGCGCATGCATTTTACGACTGAAAAAGAGGGAGAGCTTTTCACATTGCTCTGCGAAAAAGCAAAGGATTGTTCCAAAAACACTTTGCGCTCATGGCTTGAGTGGGGGAGAATTTCTGTCCAAGGAAAGATCATTCGCTCACACCACTTTCGCGTGCAGGGAGGGGTGGAAATAGAACTCCTCTCAAAAAAACAGATGCTTGACGAAGAGATAGAAATACTTTACGAAGACCGCGATCTCATCGCGCTCATTAAACCGATTCACGTACTAAGCGTCGCAGAAGATGATCAGCAGGGAAGCTCTGTTCATGAGCGTTTAAAACGACGAAAATGGAGCCGCCGCGTTTATCCCGTGCATCGACTCGATCGAGAGACCTCTGGCGTGATGCTGTTTGCTTTGTCACTCGATGCAAGAGAGTCGATAAAGGCACAATTTGAAAAACGCCTTGTCCAAAAAGAGTATTGCGCAGTTGTAGAAGGGAAGCTCGAACCGCAAAGCGGAGTGTGGGAGCATTATTTGGAAGAAGGAGTGGATTTGCTCGTGCGTCCTTCCATGAAACAGCGAGGCAAGTATGCACGCACCAAATTCACCATGATCACACAGAAAACGGGATTTTCACTGTTAGAACTCAGGCCAATCACCGGTAGAAAGCATCAGCTACGCGCGCAATGCCATGCAGCAGGTTATCCTATTGCAGGTGATGTGCGATATGGTGCTCGTACAGACCCTTTTCAACGCGTTGCACTACATGCTTTTCGCATAGCATTCACCCATCCGAAAACCCGTAAATTCATGATGTTCGAAGCCCCTGTTCCTAAAGCCTTTTACAACATGTTTCCGATGAGATGATCGATTGTATTGCGTCCTATTATTATCGAACGCAATACAATCGTTCATTTCACATCCCGCAGGATTAGGTTTTCACAAACTGCTCGAACTCTGCGGTCCATCCTATAACGGTCCAAGCGTTCTCGAACGTCCAATTCCAAAATTCATCAACCAGGGTTGGAACTGCAGCAGTGGCAGCAGAATAAAGGACATTATTAAGTGTTTGACTCTTTACATCCGCAGTGGGGTTCCTATTGTTTTTTACATGTTGTTCTGAATTCCACGCATCGAATAAACTTGATCCGGGTAAGTTTGCGTCAACGCTTTGATACGTGGCTTGCTGCTCTTGAAGGAACTCCTCAGCAAGCTGCTGATACAATTCATAGTCATTATTACTTTGTGTGTTGGCTTCGCTCTTACCCATAAATTCGTCTGCCCAAGAATTGTTGTCTTGGTTAGAGACTGACATGCTATTTAAATCTTCTGTTGTAAGTGTCTCAAACTCATCTGCCAACGTCTTGCTGCTTATATTCGTGTTGCTTTTCTCAATGTTGTGCTGTGTATTTAATTGTTCTGTGCTTGTGGTTTTTTCATAAGAATTTTCTTTAGGGCTTTGCTCATTATTCAGCGTTGGTGCATTGAATTTTTCTACTTTCGTTGAGTCATTAGTAGTGGTTTCGATGAAATCCGTCGAACTAGAACGATTGTTTGAAAAACCCTCAGGAACAACGTTTCCTTGTGTATTACCTTGGAACTGTTGTGTTCCACTTTGAGCTGCAGACCATAGTGTTTGAGCAGCGTCAAAAATACTGTTTCCTTTGCCTAATAAACCGAGAAGTGCTTTTAAACTTGCATAGCCTCCTGAACCTAATAGGGGTATCAACACGCAAGTGACTAATGTGCTGATGATTGAAAAGAGCACCAATCCTTGTGAAATCACAGGAGAAAGATTGAGCGTTACATCGAGCCCTAGCGCGCCTGCAGCAACAGTTCCAGCAGCAAGTGGAAGTAGATAACACTCTGCTTTTGTGATCATTTTTTCGGTCAGGCTAGCATTGGGTTTTTCGTCCATTGAGTCATGCTTATCCATTGCCATTTTCATCGTAGCTGCAATTGACCCGATGACAAAACTCGTTACTGGGCGATTGCCAAGCACACATGCGCCTGTGGTGAAAGCTAAACAACTACTACGCATTGTTTTTTGTAAGCCAGGAGAAAGATTATTGTAACAATCAGTTAAAAAATCATATCCTTGCATAATTATTGATGTATTTCCCATAATAAAACTCCATTTAGTTACTAAAGATTATATACAATTTGCATATTTAATATAAATAACTAAATCACATCTGTTTCATTTTTATTAAAATTGTGTAAATAACAATTTTTAATTATAAATAAAAAAATTTAATCAAAGATTTTTTTAGGAAACAGACGTAAAAAATTGTACTTAAATGGAGTTTTAT
>JAKAAD010000085.1 GCA_021802305.1 bacterium | reverse complement strand
GCTGCGCTTGCAAAATAGGGCCTTGCACACGTAAGAGAGGTTCATAGGGAAAGACCACTGTTCCCTCTGGCACTGCATCTATAGAACAAGTAAGTTTTAATGCAGCAAGTGTATCGAGAAATCCTTGCTCAAATAATCGCCCGCCGCGCCGGTCTTTGAGCTGCGCCAGGTATTCTAGGTCGCTTTCAGAAAAATGGAAAGATTCTATGTACTCAAGAGCTGTATCTAATCCAGCAGCTATTGCAAAACTTCCCCCAAAAGGTTTTTTGCGAAAAAAAAGATGGAAGATGGATTGCTTCTGTGCAATCCCCTTCTTCCAATAACCATAAGCCATGGTAAGCTCATAGAGATCTGTGAGGAGAGCAAGAGAGGTCCCGTAGAGATTTTTAAGGAAGTGTGGAGTTGGCATGTTCTTGCAATCTGTTGCGTAGTTCTTCGAGTGTTTGCATGCGCGCTGCAATGTGTTCGCTCATTGCACGATCGCGATTTGCTTTGAAGAACGCGAGTGCACGTTCCACAATGCGATGGGGATACACTTCCCATTGAAGTCCTTGATCTTCATAAGCAGCTGCTTGCGTCTCATACTGTATTTGAAGTTCTTTTAACCGCAAAATGTCTTCATCAAGGCGCGCAATTTTGGGCGCAAGTGAAGCACTCATTGTGAATGCCAGTAAGGGTATGAAAAACCAATGCACAGGGTCAATGTACCGAGTTGACGACGAGATTGCAAGAGGGTACATTCAAGAAGATGTCAGAGTTAAAACCACTTGGTCACCACGCACAAGGAAAGGCACTTTATGTCTCTCTAGGTATTGCGTGCATCTTTGTCGCTGTAGAAGTTGCAGGAGGAATTCTATCGAATAGCTTGGCCTTGATGAGCGATGCCATTCACCTTGCAATGGATGCCGGGGCGCTCCTACTTAGTTTCATTATCCTCAAAATCGCCCATCTTCCGCGTACGCCCACATTGAGCTATGGCTTTTATCGTGCAGAGGTACTGGGAGCACTTGCTAGCGCTCTTTCTCTGTGGGGTATTTGCGCCGTTTTGCTTTACAAGGCAATCAAGCGCTTCTTTCTTCCAGAGATCGTAAATGGCCCCATCCTCTTTATCATAGCGACGATTGGTCTTCTCGCGAATCTTGTTATGCTGCGCATCCTCCATCCTACACAAAAAGAAAGCATCAACATTCGCGCTGCATATGTGCACATTTTAGGAGACCTTCTAGGAAGTGTCGGAGTGGTTATAGGGGGTATCCTTATTTGGATTACCCATTGGAATCCCATTGACCCTCTCATTACTATCGCATTTACAGGAACCATAGTGTATGGTACTTGGAAGATTATCTCTCAAGCGGTACGTATTCTCATGGAATCTACTCCTGAAGGAGTGAATCCTTCCCTGATTGAAACGCAATTGCTGAATTTAGAAGGAGTGGTGGAAGTTCACGATTTACATGTATGGGTTGTCTCTCCGGGTAGAACTGCATTGAGCGTTCACCTCGTTTCAAATCAAGCAAATCGAGTATTAAAGGAAGCACATGCGCTCATTGAAAAAAATTTTCATATCCAACACATGACCATTCAAATTGAAGATGCAAATCACTTTGAATCAAAATATTGTTACGATTGTGTGCGCAAATGAATTCCAAAAAAATAATTCGGCTTCTCTTTCTTCTCCTTTTCTCTTTTTTCCCTTGGATGGAGTTGTCTGCTGTTTCTTATTCGCTAAAAGAGAAATTTCTACACGCGCATGTGGGAGATTACATTGTGACGAAGCACGATCGCACGCTCTCACTACTCATCGTGCGTTCTATTTCGGAAGGCATTCTTGTTCTCGAAGAAATCGCTGTTCCTGATACCCATCTAAAGGAACTTTCTAAAAATGTTTCTCTATGGGTAAAGAATCGCGCTCCTGGTCATACTGCTTGGACGTTTTTTGAAATCAATTTGCAATCGGGAACTCTTCTCTCCTGCTTTTCCCAAAGCAAACAAGAGTGGCTACATCCCCAAGGTGGGGAACTCTTTTTATCCAAGCTACTCGCCCTATCATTTACATTCGTCGAGGATGAGGACAGAAAAAAGATTGGCCCCCCCCCACAAACTGGTGAAATAGATACTCGAAGAATTTGGAATCCCCCACTTGTTTTTGAGGGAGAAAAGCAAAATGAACCCAGGTTTCTCGTTGCGCAAACGCGTTGGGGTAAAGAGGATTCACTCCTCTCTTCTTGCCTTATTCACTTATATTTTAACGCAAAAGAACCCGACTTCCCATTCCCCTATTGGATCGAAATTCAGAGTCCGCATTATGCCGTGAAAATCCCCACGATCAACTCAGGAAAAAATCTTCAATCACCCGTAAAATTTGAGTTTATTGACAAAGGAGAAAAGAAGAAATGAACCCCAGCGGTCTCAAGTGGGTCATGATCGTAATTTATTTGGAATGAAATACTTATACAGTAAAACCATCCTCTTTTAAGGGACAATTCTTAAGTTACTAAGAGCAAGTCTCTTTGGATTTTGAACAAGTTTTCCACATCCCTTTGCAAATTGCTTCGTACTTGCACCATGCCATCGCATCCTATACAATAACATTGTTATGTTCTTTTTTTTCTCTATGCGAAAAGCGAGACGCACTTTTTATGCGTTGCAGGAGCGGTATAATAAAAAGTACCACCGCATTCCTGCAATTGTTCAAGAACAAATTGAAAGGGAATTTGATGCAATTGAACAGGCCATTGCAAACGAAGAGAGAAAGGAGGCTATACGCCGACTGAAGAAGCTCGCCAATGGCATTCTCAAAAAAAGTCTTTGGGAGCAATTGCGCGAAAACGGATTTGCTTTGCTTGCTGCTTTGGGGATTGCAATCATCATTCGACAAATGGGTTTTGAGCTTTACGAAATCCCTACCGGTTCCATGCGCCCTACATTTAAAGAAAAAGATCGCCTTCTTACGTCTAAAACTTTCTTTGGCTGGAATCTCCCTTTAACAGCTTCGCACATCTTCTTTAATCCGGAACGAGTGATGCGCAACAGCATTATTACTTTTACCGGGAAAGGATTGGATATTCGCGATGTAGACACGAAATATTTCTATCTCTTCCCCGGAAAAAAGCAATTCGTAAAACGCGTCATTGGAAAACCAGGTGATGTACTCTACTTTTATGGAGGGAAGATTTATGGCATAGATGCGCAGGGGAAGGACATTTCGCAAGAATTGCAAATGTTTGACATCGAACACATCCCCTTTATCGATTTTGTAAGAAAAACGCGCTTCGATGGAAATATCATTACGTTTTACCAGATGAATCTTCCCATTGCAAAACTCCATTGCGCAAGGTCCGGTTTTCAATTTGGCGAAATGCTAGATAGAGATGGAGCTGCTAAAGATATCTACGAACTATGGGGTATGGGGAATTTTGCAATGGCAAGGCTTCTGACGCACAAAGAGCTAGAAGCTTTGGCTCCTAACGATGCGCAGAACCTTGAAGATGGTCGCCTCTATCTCGAAATAAAACATCATCCCTCTATTGCTGCTGCACAGATCAAGAGCGATGAATTTGGCAATTTATATCCCTTCATGGGTGTAAAAACGAGTTTTATCCCTTTGCAAGAAGAGCATTTGCGAGCGCTTTGGTCTCACATGGAGACTTCGCGCTTCCACGTCAAAGATGGGATTGCATATTGTCATGAACACTCTTCTTTATTTGGCCAAGTGCTTCCCGGCATTCCTGATGGTTGTTATGAATTTTTTTCTGGGAAGGGATATTCGGTGCATTGGGAGGGAATCGTGGAAGAACTTCCCCATACGCACCCTTTAATGCAATTTAGCCCAGAACGACTGCAAACTTTTTTTAATCTTGGCATTGTATGGGATGTGCGATTCCATCCCATTGCAAGTGATCAACGTCTTATCCCCAATCGATATGCGTATTTTAGAGATGGCGATCTCTACCTTTTGGGAGCTCCTATCTTGAAAAAAGGAGATCCTGTACTCAACACCTTTTTGGAAAGAGAGAAGGCTCATTCATATCCTTTTGTAGACCGAGGGCCTCCTCTTACTCAAGAAGGATTGCTCGATGTGGCATTCGTTCAGCGCAACGGTCTCCCCGTCCCAGCCAAAATGTATCTCCTTCTTGGCGATAATCACGCGAATAGTGGGGATAGTCGTGAGTTTGGATTTGTGCCTGAAGGCAACTTGCGAGGATCGCCGATTCTTCTGTTTTGGCCTTTTGGCAAGCGGTTTGGGTTTCCATTACAAGCTGTCCCCCAAGGAGATACAT
>JAKAAD010000006.1 GCA_021802305.1 bacterium | reverse complement strand
TAGGGCTCTCGTAGAGACAGCCTTTTCTCGTTATAAAAAGTTGTTCGGAGAAAAGGCATTCTCGCGAGGGCTTATGAGCGTCAAGTGGTTGAAAATCGATGGAAATCTCTTTTGATGAACAAAATGATGAGAGCAGCTGTTTAACAAAATGGAGTTGGTTTCAGGCTGCGCATTTAAGAAATTGTGCAGTAAAGGAATTTTTCAACATTGCCTATGATAACCGCTTAAGCGCAGATTGGAGTCACAGAAATTTCAACTACAACGGATAATAGGGCAACCCCACGTTTTCGCTTCTTTTCTGCCAAAGGGGTAGGGTATCGTCCTCTAAGAATGAATTTGTTGCTTTTGTGAAGAGATCCACTCCCAAACGAATGGCAATAGTATTGTGTATGACATTGAACACTCCTAGAGCGCGATGAGCGATCGTATCGACACACTGTTTTGTGAGATCTAGAACAATGACCTTTGACTGAGAATAGGGTGCAGGGATATCCGTTTTCATGGTGGTTGCAAATGTATTTAATTTGTCTGATCGTTCTCGCTTCTCTTGTTCACGCAGGGAAGAAGCGTTTGTTTGTAATACCGTCATGCACTGCATTAATTGATCGACGATCCAACCGGGTGTTTTTTCTTGTACCCACGTAGAAAGTTGCTCATCAGTTATGTTTGTGGAGAGTGCCATCTGATGTAAGTCATCCATAGCTCCTATATTTATTAGGAAGTCGTTCATTTCCGCGCGCATTGCATCGGTGACAGCTTCGTCGAGAGCGCGGCACAATTTTTCCCAACGGTCAAGGGAAGTAAGTGTATCTTGTACCGTTGGATTGTTTTGATACTGCTCTCGAATGGCTGTACTATCTTCCGGGGACAAGAGAGGGCTTCGGTTGTTCAAAAGCTCTTGGCATTTTTTTAGTTCAGAGTTCGCCCATGTAGTTATAGTGCCGAGATCTGCCTTTTGTAAGGCCTCTTCTGCATTCAGGGCAACGAGGGAGGCACATCTGTCAGATAGGGAAAGCGAGTTCAAATTTTTCAGGAAGTCAAATAGTTGATTTCTCTTTTGGAGAAGAAGATGTAATTGAGGAGCTTTGTCTACTGCTTTGTGCATTTTATCGAGAAGATCATAGTGTTCGCTGTGGTTTTGTAGTATTTCGAGATGAGTTGCAATCTGCGTATGCATAGCGATGAGATCGAGTTCATCCGTAGCGTTTAATTCAAGAGATTTGATCTGCTTTATGTTTTCGATGCATTGCGTGGCCATGTCATTTACGCTGGTAAGCATTGAAGTGGATGTTGGGGACGATGATTGCAAGGTCGAGATCCAATCTGTGATGGTTCTAGTTAATGCATCCTTCAAGGTAGCGACCTTATCTGCTTTTTCTTCTGCTTTTTTCAAAGTTTCCCATTGATGATGAAGAGTGACAATGTCGTTAGCAGGGACTGGATTTTGTTTGTTAAACTCGGATAGCCATGCTTCTGCTTTGGTTTGGGTAGCACTCCAGTCAGTAGGTATTTTCTCAGCACCTTTTTGTATATTTTCGTTTGCTCTGTTCCGTGTTTCCAAGTAGCAATTGATCTCTTGATATGTATGTCCATTTTGTTGCTCGAGAAGTGAAAGTAAGCTTTCTACCGACCCTTTTACGGAATTCCAGTCAGAATCAAGCTTATCCTTGAGGAAGGAAGCTGTTGTTTTGAGCTCCGTGCTGGCATTCTTATTGCTTATGATCTTGTTTAAAATGGGTGTCAACGTTTTTTGGAACTTTTCCTTTTCTTCAACAAACACTTGTCTAGCTGGTTCTTTTGCGATGTGTTCAAAACCTGCAGCGGTTAAGAGTGGTCCCGAGAGCTCATGCATCAATTTTCCAACAGGTGTAGAGAGGAGCGCATGAATACCAGGTGTTTGTTCAAGGCAAAATTCTATTCCCATGCGTGCCAAATTGCGTACGATAGAAGACAAGAGATCTTCGAGAGATTGTTGTGTGGGAGGAATCCGAGGAGGTGTGGTGTCAAGAGTCTCTTCAGCTGGAGATATCGCTACTTGTGGCACCTTCTTTTGTTGCTCTCGCAAGATGTTGCTCATAATATCCAATCCGCAAGAGAGTCCTTTTTCTAAGTTTTCTTCGGTAAAGGCATCTCGGAGTAGCGGTGCTACGGAAATTGCAATTTGATTACAGATGGGTCCTAGGCTCGCATTAATGGCTGCGTCTTTCGGCGGTGGTTGCGAGGAGAATGCTTGAAGCTCACCAACTGTTTTGAAACCTGCAAGACTGATTGCAGTGAAAAAGGATTGAATCGCTGTTGAAAGCATCCGTTCTTCATCTGTTAAGGGCGAAGGAGTAGGGAGTGTATCACCATTTTTTGGAGGATTCTTTGAAGCATCTTGTTCTATGGAAAGGGATCTAGGAATTTTTTGCATGATAGTGCGCAAAATATCTTCTGTCGCAATTGCGATTTGATCTTTAGTTGCTGCTGATTGAAGAATATCATCGATCATTTTTTGTATTTTTTTATTAGGAAAGATCTTTTTCGCAATCCAGCCAAGCATAGGAGATCCACTAAGAATGGTGACAAAAGTACAGAGACCTTTTGCATAATTTACACTGTTCGATTTTTTAGCAAGATTTATATCATTGATCTCTTTTGATTTTGGTTCAGAAGATACGATCAAGTCCTGATATGCACGTGCCAAAGTAATTGTATAGTTGGCAAGTTCTTGGATGAAAGTTGTTCTCAAATTATCTAGATGTTGACCTTGGTGATTTTCTAGATAGAGAAAAAGACGATTAAAGAGCTCATCGCTGATATTAATAACGCATTTTTTGATCACGAAATGGATGATCGGCTTTGCAAGATAGCGCACGAAGGATCCTTTGATACTAGCCGTTGTTAGATAGTCTACAAGCAAATTAACGAAGATCTCTTTCTTAGCTTTGAGAGATTCTAAATCGATGTGCGTCTCGTGATTTGCAATGACTTCTGGTTGTATTTTTTCGATGTCTGCATTTTTTTGAATATCTTGGTAGGTTTTGGCAGGATCCTTTTCCGATGCAGTTATCCCTTTGATCACCCCCTTTTTCACTCGCCCCATGGTCCATTGTGCGCTCATAGAAATAAGAGAAACAGCACTACATAACATTCCGTCGCGCGTGGCTTCCCAGAAAAGTTCTGATGTAGCAACTGGGATCCCAGCCCATCCCCAAGCAATAAGAGCAGGCACGCCTTTTAAAATAAGTGTTGCAACACTAGTAGCAAGTCCATACCCCCAAGGGCCTGTAGAAGTAAGTTTTTCAGCAATGAGAGAAGAAAGGCCCCAAGAGACGCTTCCATTGAAAGTTGCGCGCAGGACACCTAATCCCATTCCTCGTGAAAGAGTGCTTTGGATTCCACCTATGAAACCGCCAACGAATGTATTTACCCATACAGGAAACGGGATGCGAGAAGTGTAAGGCCGTACTCGTAGAACAACCCAATTTTTGGTTCTCGTAAGAATGCCCGGGATGTCTTTTGCTTTGAATTTAACACTGTAGGTTTCAGATCCCTCTTCAATCTTCCTCCCTAGAGATTCTGCGAAAATTCCTGTGATTCGATCAAAGCTTCCATAAAGCCAAGAACAGGCGTCATATACACGGTTTGTTCCGCCTTGGAGCAAACCATAAAAGGTAGATGGAATATTAAACATACAATTATATAGTTAGTTGTTATTAATAGTTAGTGTTATTAGTTTATATATATGACATAATTATAACGTATAATTTGTTATATTAGCAACAAGATTCACAGATTCAATAAGTTAAAATTTTTTTTGGAAATTGGCGCTTTGTGCAAATACAAGACAAAAAAGCCAGAGATGAATTCAAGCACAGCCGATGATCCTTAAGGATGCTCCCTTCCGGGCCTGACCTGGTTCGGATTGTACTGTCCAAGAACGTCCCTGGCAACAAAATTGTAGTTGTTTAGCGTGTTTCCACGCAACGCGTAAGCTTGGTTTCCGGGAAGAAAGAGTCAAGGATTTGAGGTGCTTTTTTCCCTTCTTTTGCCAGCTGTTTTGCACTATAAAGGCAGAGCCCCACCCCGTGCCCAGATCCGTAGCCTGTAAATACGAGCTGATCTCCTTTGATTTTGAGGGAAAAATCATTACTTTTTAATTGAGCAGAACCTATCAGTGCTTGAAATGCGAAGAAATCGAGAAAAAGTTCCTTCCCTTGATAGCTTACGCGTATTTTGACGACTTTATTTGATTTTTCATCTTTATTGAGGTCAATAGAAGAAATTCCATTTAATTTTACGAGTTTTGCAAATTCTTTTTTTGATATTTCAAAAGACCACAGGTGAAGCTCACGACTTAATGCTGCAAGGGGAGCGTTCAAGCCCTTTGGTAGAGTGGCTGGGGTGCCAAAAATCGTTGTATAATCAGCAGTTTTCCCTGCGCAGTCTTCTGTCCATGTTGCAGGAAACGTCCCATCTTGGTGAAAAAGAACCATGTGTTGTGTATGGTCAATGGCCCTATCAATAGCCGGATAGCGATGGATGAGTCCGGACCCTTCGTAGTGGATCTCTTTTGCAGTGAGGTCCCACAAGGGGATTTTAGAAGATTGAGCGACGTGGTATGCATGGGTACGAGCAACGATGACGGCTGCCTCCATCGCTTCTGTTTCTAAATCATGAGGGAGCGTAGCAGCTAAAGTACAAGCAAGAAATAGCTCGATATCGAGTTCATTGACGATGCATACTACGTCTTTACGCGCTTCGATATACGCACCTCCATAATATTCAATGCCGTCGATGAGGAGGGTACTCTCTCCGTCCGGAATAAGTCGAATGCGAAATGCATTGGTATAGGGGTAGGTTCCCCATTGCAAGCCTTCGGGGAGGGCCGTCAAATAGTCGCATTTGGCGGTACTTGTAATGGTAAGCAATGCATTGTTATCCGCGTTGTATACAAAGTAGCGCCCTCTTGTTTCTAAAAGAGTGCGCTCAGCATGCTCAGTGAGCAAAATTTTGATATTTGCAGGTCGTTTCCCTACGGCGGGTGTAGGAGCAACGGCAGCATACCCTCCCTGATGTAGGGAAAAAAGCAAGATGAATGCGCTCAAAAAGGTCAAAAATCTAATTTTCATGGACTCTCTCCTGATCTCTCTTTGTGTCCAAGATGCTCGTATGCTAATGCGGTTGCTTCACGGCCACTTGGAGTGCGTTTGATGAATCCTTTTTCAACGAGAAAGGGTTCGTATACTTCTTCTATAGTGTGTGGTTCTTCAGACAATGCAATGGCAAGTGTTTTTAGGCCAACGGGGCCGCCTTCATAGTGATCGATCATGATTTTGAGGATTTTCATATCCATTTCGTCGAGTCCAAGATGGTCTATTTTTAACATATCCATTGCTTCTTGCGCTAAGCTCGCTTCAATAGTCGTTTTCCCTTTCGTTTGGGCAACGTCGCGTACCCAGCGAAGAAGAGCATTTGCAATGCGGGGAGTTCCTCGCGCACGCATCGCAATGAGCTCTGCGCTTTGTTTCGCTACTTCAATCCCGAGAATTTTAGCGGAGCGCAGAATAATATGCATCAAAACGTCTGGAGAATAGTGCTCCAGGCGAAATGCATGCGCAAAACGAGAGCGCATGGGACCACTAAGGAGACCAATGCGCGTCGTCGCTCCAACAAGAGTAAACCTTTTGAGCTTGATCTGAACGCTTCTTGTTGCAGGCCCGGAATCGATCAAAAGATCGAGAACAAAATCCTCCATAGCAGAATAAAGGTATTCCTCCACGGTTTTGTGCAGTCTGTGAATTTCGTCGATAAAAAAGACATCTCCATCTTCCAAGTGCGTCAAAATTCCGGCAAGATCGCCCGGCTTGGCTAACACAGGTCCGTTACTCGTGATGAGGTTGCCGCCCATTGCCTTTGCGATGAGTTGTGCAAGAGTTGTTTTCCCAAGGCCTTGTCGCCCGTGCAGTAAGCAGTGCCCTAAAGGTTCTCGTCGCTGCGTGGCAGCTTGGATGGCAATTTCAAGTCGCTTTCGGAGATCTTCTTGCCCAAGAAAATCGCGAAATGCTTGCGGCCGCAAGGTCTGTTCAAAGGGTTCGTCTTCTCGTTGAAAAGAGGAGTGAATTGCTGCATGCATCTCAAAAAAACGTAGCATGAAATCGATTTCACACGCTATACCATATTTGGAGATATATGGCGTTACAATCGGATCGCTGGATTCGCAACATGGCAAAGACAAAAGGGATGATCGAACCCTTCTGCGAACGGCAAGTGCGTGAAGTTGATGGAAAAAAGATCATAAGTTATGGATTGTCGAGCTATGGATACGATCTTCGCGTAGCTAGAACCTTCAAAGTATTTACGAATCTTTACAATTCCATTGTGGATCCTAAAAAATTTGACGAAAACGCGTTTGTGCACGTAGAAGGCGAGACGTGTGTCATTCCTCCCAATTCGTTCGCTTTAGCAAGAAGCGTAGAGTACTTTCGGATTCCTCGCGAGGTTCTCACGCTTTGCGTGGGAAAGTCGACGTACGCACGCTGCGGGATTATCGTAAATGTGACTCCTTTTGAACCTGAATGGGAGGGGTTTGTTACGTTAGAGATATCCAACACAACGCCTCTTCCTGCGCGCATCTACGCAGATGAGGGGCTGGCCCAGGTGCTCTTTTATGTGGGGGATCAAGTATGTGAAACTTCCTATGCAGACCGTCGTGGTAAGTACATGAAACAAATGGACATTACGCTTCCCGTAGCTTGACTCATGAAAAATCTCACGCTATTACAAGAATCATGATAAACCAAAAGCTGATCGCCTCTTCTGCACATAAGTTGCATTTCATTCGGTCTTGGTGGGTATACCTGTTTTGTTGTTGTTGTGCTTGTTTTTACCTGCATGCATCAAAGAAAAAGAGCGGACAGTTGGAAGCGCTTGACGCGCGACTCGAACAATTGGCGCAACAAAAAGCGGCTGCTGTTCTTGTGCGCGAAGAACAGCTCTTGCAGATTCAAAGTCAAAAAGATCCTCGATGGATAGAGATGGTCTTGATGCGCAAACTCGGACTCGTTCCTGACAACACTTTGAAGGTGTATTTTCAAAGAGACATACCGAAGTAAATCCGAGAAGCGTGGCAACTTTTTTAGTATTCCTTTTACTTTTTTTTCTGATAGGTAGCGGTGCAACGTCTGCTTCAGAGGCCGCTCTCTTTTCTCTTGCCTCTCCACGCCTCAAAGCATTTCGCAAAGATCGAGACCGTCGCAAGCAGGCGATCGCGGAACTCCTTCGCTTTCCCGGAGAAGTGCTGGTTTCCATCATCATCTTGAACATCGCGATGAATATCGCCATACAGAACACTGCTGCTTCCCTTTTTCGAACGCCGTCAGCATGGGCTGTCAATGTCCTCGTTCCTTTCGTACTCGTCTTGCTTTTCGGAGAAATATTGCCTAAGTCTTTTGGCTTAGGAAACAATGTTGCGATTGCGATGCGCGTAGCCCCCACTCTTCGACGCATCCATATTGTTCTCTATCCAATTCGCAAATTGCTTCTTTTTGTTACAGAGCGCATTTCTCGCTGGATTTTTTTCTATTTGAAGCCCGAACGAGAGATCTCTCTTGATGAGCTCCAATATGCTTTAAAGACTTCTCATCAATTTGGAGTGTTGAGCACGGAAGAAGAGAAGTTTGTGACCGGATACCTTGGGGTGCGCGATGCGCTTGTAAAAGAACACATGCGTCCAAGAGAAGAAGTTCTATTTTATGATTTAGAAGATCCCATTTCGCAGCTCGTTACCATCTTTGCTGATGAGGAATGCTCGCAAATCCCTGTGTGTAAGGGTGAACTCGACAACGTAGTAGGAATGCTTACTGTGACTCATTTTTTTGTGAATGAGAAGAAGATTCAGACTGGGAATGACCTCCTTCCTTTGTTGAAAAAACCCCTTTTTGTGCCGGAGACAATGGAGGGCCTTTCTCTCATACGACAATTATATGAACATAACGAATCGATTGCGCTTGTCGTAGATGAATATGGTGCGATTGCCGGTTTGATCTCTTTGGAGGATATTGTAGAAGCGATCGTAGGAGAAATTTCTGATCGGCGTGATGAAAAGAGCCGTTACACATTAATCGGGGGCGATGTGATGATTGCGAGCGGGAAATTGGAATTAGCAGAATTTGAAAACCAATTTAACGTGAAATTGCCGAGTGCAAGCAATGTAGTGACGTTGGGGGGATGGCTTGTTGAACAAATGGGGGACATTCCAAAAACGGGAAATAAATGGACATCGCACGGATTTTTATTTCACATTCTTGCTAGCGATGCAAAGCGCATACGGCGCGTCTATGTCCGTAAATTGACTCATGAATAGCGCTCTTTCCTTTTTAGTGCTCATTGTTCTTAGTTTGATCATGCAGGGATTTTTTGCGATGATGGAAATTGCTTGTGTCTCTTTTAACAAAGTCCGGTTAAATTACTACATTAGCAAAAAGCGCAAGCGTGCAGAATGGGTGCACTTTCTCATACAACGTCCTGCTCTTTTATTTGGGACGACGTTGATCGGGGTGAATGCTGCTCTATTCATTGGTTCGGAAGCAGCTCGTCGTTTTTACGAATCATTAGGAATGAGTCCCGATATTGCTTCGATCACCCAAATCATCCTTGTGCTCATCTTTGCAGAAATTTCTCCTATGCTTGCCGGACGTAGATATGCGGAACACGTTGTCCTTCTTGGAATCCCCATTCTCTTTGGATTTTCAGTGCTCTTTCGTCCGTTTATTTGGGTCATTGATGCAATGTATCAGCGCATTAGACGATGGGCAGGTTCTCCTGTGCAAAGTGGAATCTACTTATCAAGAGAGGAGCTACAAGCTTTGCTCGCGGATCGAAAGGAGGAGCCTCCTCGGGAATTTAGTGCTATCGTTGATAATCTTCTTTCTTTGCATGGCATGTTGGCGAAAGATCTCGTGCAACCTATCGATGAAGTATTCTGCGCACCTGCAACGGCTCTCGTAGGAGAACTCCGTACCTTTTTTGAAAAACAACCCTTCCTTCCCCTCTATCTCAACCATCGACAAAATATCGTTGCGATTGCTCTTCCCAGAGATTTTCTCCGGGTGAGTGCATACGAACGCGTGCGAGAAAAAGCTCGTACCCCTTGGTTTGTAACGGAAAAAAGTGGCATTTTGTCTATCTTGCGTCAGTTTCGAAGAAATAATCAAACGCTTGCCATCGTTTTAAATGAAAAGGGTCTATCAACGGGCATTTTAACTCTCGATGAGATTGTAAATGCCATCTTTGGATATGGCAAGGGGTGGCGCGCCTTTCTCACTGAAACACCGCGGGATCGATCGATCATTGTCGAGCGCACATTGTCGGGGGATATGCTGTTGTCGGATTTTAAT
This sequence comes from bacterium, assembly GCA_021802305.1. Taxonomy (GTDB): domain Bacteria; phylum Chlamydiota; class Chlamydiia; order Chlamydiales; family Rhabdochlamydiaceae; genus JAKAAD01. The sequence continues at coordinate 10,576 of JAKAAD010000006.1, read as the reverse complement.
GCGCAGTTTCAAGCGCAGCTCTCTTTCCCTCAGGCAAGAACGTTAGCAGAACTTGTCACCAAGGCTCTCGGCCATTCTCCTGCAAAAGGAGAGAGTGTGCATGTCTCTGACTTTGAATTCACGGTGGAAGAGACCCCGCTCATTGGGAGCATGTTCATTCACGTTCGCACGAATACCAAATAATAGACCTTATGCAGAAGGTACTACTTTTTCAGAAGGCGAAGGGCATTTAAAGAGACGAGCACAGTGCCACCTTCATGAAGGATCACTGCCAGCCAAATCGGAAGATCGCCAAAGAGCGATATCGGAGCAGCAAATGCAATACAGCCGAGAGCAAATCCCATGTTTTGCTTTACAATGCGAGCAGTTCTCTTTGCTTTTTGAAGCAAAAAAGTAAGAAGAGAAAGATCTTCCTGTAAGAAAAATCCATCTGCCGCATGAAGGGCAGTATGACTTGCAGATTGTCCAAGGGCAATGCCTACTGTTGCACGAGCAAGCGCGGGAGCATCATTCATTCCATCCCCCATCATGATGAGGCCGGAGTTTTTAGAAATTTTTGCAACGTGTTCTAGTTTATCTTCAGGCAGAAGATCAGCAGCGACGCGAGTGATGCCGAGGCGTGTTGCGATTTCCGTGGCGATACTTTGCCGATCCCCGGTAAGCATCCATACTTCCTTTTTATGTCGTTTTCGTAACGTTTCAATGAGAGAGGGTGCGTCCGGTCGTATTGTATCCGTGAAATGAAATCGGAAATGGGCGTGCGCTACTCCTTCGCTTTCTATCATGAGGTCTGCAGAAGAATGGGAAACCGGTTCATTTTTTGTATCAATGCCTAGCCATCGGGCATTGCCGAAATGTACATGTGCGTACGACTTATCGAGAGTGATTCTTCCTTGGATTCCTTGACCGCTGAGTACTTGGACTTCTTCTACTTTGTAGGGATCTATTTTGTTGTCCGCGGCAAATCGGTCGATCGCGCGCGCAATGGGATGGGAAGCATGTTTTTCTAAAGCGGCGGCAATTGCAATGGCGTGCGCTTTTGAGAGGGATCCCGAAAGCATAATATCTACGCCAATGCACTGAAGTTCGCCTGTCGTTAGCGTTCCGGTCTTGTCGAATGCAATATTTTTACAACGCGTCAAGGCATCTAAAACAATGCCTCCTTTTAAGACGATACCCTTTTTGGCACAGGCAGAAAGAGCACTGAGGTATGCAGTAGGGGTTGCGATGATCAGGGCGCAGGGAGAAGCGGCAATCAGGAAAGCTAGAGCACGGTAAAGAGATCCTCCATCTCCCAAAAAGGAGGCGTTGGCCAACCAAGGGAGTGCAAGGGCCACAAAAAAGGTGATCGCTATCACTATCGACGAATACGTTTTTCCGAATCGCTCAAAGAGTTGTTGGATCTTTGGTTTTGCTTCTTTAGCCTCGATGATGAGCATTGCAATGCGTTGCAGGGTGGAATCGGCAGCACTTCGCAATACTTCTATCGCCAAGCTGCAATCGATTGCACGGGCTCCGGCAATGATTTCATCTCCCGGTTTCTTTGCTACAGGATGGCTCTCTCCGGTGAGATGAGATAGATCGAGAAGAGCACTTGTTTCGAGCAGGATTCCATCCAGAGGAACGATATCCCCTGCTTTGACGAGGAGACGGGCACCAGCTTCAATTTCTTGAATGGCGCGAGACTGTATAGAACCATCTTGCGAGATGCAATAAGCGAGTTGAGGAGTCAACCGACTCAAAGAAAAAAGAGCATCTTGTGCCCTTTTTTGCACGCGTTCTTCGATGCTTTCCGAGAAGCTAAAGAGCACGAGGAGAAGCGCACCATCCAAAGGATACCCCATGAGTGCAGCGGCAAATGCTCCTAAAGTCATGAGGACATCAATGTTGATATCTCGCGCTTGTATGTGCTCGATCGCTGAAAGAAGGGCTTGTGTTCCGCTCAAAAAGTAGATCAGGAGAAGAAAGATAGAAGAGAGCGGTGATATAAAAAAAGAAGTGATGAACGCTGTCACGAGAAAAAAGGCAGAAAGGATCGAAACTTTGAAAGAGAGATGCTCACCCCAGCGGCGCGAGGAGGGTTTGAGAAAAGGGCTGATATATTCCTTTTGCCCAGAAGCGAAAAAATCATCAAAAGAATGGTATAAAGTCACGGCCCGTACAGTATGCGTGCTACATAGAATAACAATCCCATACTTAAGCCGGCAAGGCAAAGGTGCCAAATCGCTAAAGGAAGCGCTTGGTTGCGCTCCCTCTTCGCGCAAAAGAGCGCAGAGAAAAAGAGCATACATGCGGAAAAGAGAGGAAGACCAAAAGAGGGAAGGATCCAAGCGCCCAGACATCCCAAAAGGGAAGCGCTTACAACTCCGCAGCCGGCGCCGATCCCTTGTTGAAGAGGGTGAATTTCAGATTCTAAGGAGAGCCCCAGCTCTTCTTCTAACATGATTTGGAGAAGGCGGCGGTCGTCAGCCATCAGTACGTCGACGACATCCTCTAGCAATTTACCCGTGAGACCCTTTGCTTGATAAAGCTCTGTAAGCTCTTTGCGCTCCGTAGGACGATTGCGCTCGATTTCATTGCGCTCCTCTTCGATCATGCGATGCATGCGCTCTAAGCGTGCCCAGCCGAGTAAACAGCTTTTTCCAATTTTCCATATGAGCCATCCTATAGAAAAAAGAACGTAGATGCGCATCAAGGCCATGGAAGAAAGTGGGAGAAAGAGGCCTAGCGTCCAGAGCAAGAGAAGAGCGGAAGAAGTGTCCTTCATCGCATGGAGACACGCAGAGAAAAAACCTGGCATTTCCGTGCCATGCGCTTCACTAGCAGCAAGGTGCCCTTTCTTTCTTGCTTCTTTTAAATGCTGGGCGACAGGTTTTCCTTCAAAGTGGTCCATCGGGAACGAGTTCCTTGATTCCATTCATGTATTTGTGTAGCACCAAGGGAAGGGCTACCGATCCATCTTCTCTTTGATTGTTTTCCAGAAGAGCCACCATGAGGCGAGAAGTTGCCAGGCCGGAGCCATTCAAAGTGTGTACAAATTCCGGTTTGTCATCTTTGTGCTTGTAGCGAATTTTGGAACGGCGTGCTTGATAATCAGTGCAATGAGAGACGGAAGAGACTTCTTTGTATCCATTTTGTCCGGGGAGCCATACTTCGAGATCTATTGTTTTTGCTGCGGCAAAAGACATATCGCCCGTTACGAGTAGCATGGATCTGTAGTGAATGTGAAGAGCTTGCAAAATCTGTTCTGCACTTTCGAGCATTTCTTGGAAGATGTCATTGCTTTGCATGGGAGTTGTAAAAGCAAACATCTCTACCTTGTTAAATTGATGCATGCGGATCAAGCCGCGCTCTTGTGCACCTGCGGCTCCGGCTTCTCTTCGAAAGCAGGGAGTATAGGCAGTAAATTTTTTCGGCAATTCTTCCTCTCGAAAGATCTCATCAAAGTAGAGGCCATTTAAAGCTACTTCAGAAGTAGGGATGAGAAATAGCGGATAATCAGGATCATCGAGTTTGAATACCTGTTTTTCAAATTTGGGCAATTGTCCCGACCCATACAAAATTTCTGGCCGTACGAGTAGAGGGGGCAGGATGAGCTCAAAACCATTTTCGATCTGCACATCGATCATGAATTGCAAAAGTGCCCATTCGAGCTGTGCTCCAAGCCCTCGATAGACAGACCAACCACTTCCAGCTACTTTTGCCCCTCGTTTAAAATCAAAAAGATGGAGTCGATCGTTCAGTTCCACGTGGTTTTTCAAGGGGAAAGGAAATACTGGTTTTTCTCCGAAGGTCTTAATGCAGACGTTATCTTTAGGATCAAGGGAAGATCGAATGCCATCTTCCGGAAGATTGGGAAGATGACTAAGGCGATCTGCAAGCTCTGATTCAAGAGAAGCAAGAGTTGCATCTAAAGTAGTAATTTCATCACCAATGCGGGCAACTTCTTGCATCGCAGTGGAGGCATCTTGTTTTGTACGTTTGTATTCGCCAATTTGCTTGGAGTGGTGGTTCCGTTCGGCTTTGAGTTGTTCGCTTTTCACCTTGAGAGTGCGAATCTTTTCATCCAGGGAAAGAACCGGTGCCAGATCAATACTAGGATCTTTGCTCTGCAGCTTCTTTTCAACAAGCTCTTTTTCGGATCGTAATAATTTAATATCAAGCATAAACTATTACGAAGAGCCTATCACAAACAATGAGCTTTTACAAGATTGGAGGAGAAAGTGTCGTAACAAGAGGTTCTTTTCAGTGAATCCACCTTCTCCGATCCAGTAACAAAACAGGCAGGCTGGAATTTTCAGAGACAGGTTTTTTCACTACATATACCGGAATAGGAGAAAAGGGGTGGATTACGCTTTTTTAGCAGGATTGTACAACTATGAACGTAAAATATAGGTTTCAGAAGGACGCTAATGGTGTAAAAAGAATCATTATTATATCTTATTCAAAATGAAGAATTTTCGCGTTCTCCCTCTGCTTCTCACTCTTTTTCTCGACAGCATGGGATTTGGGCTTGTGCTCCCCCTATTTTCGACGCTTTTTTTTGATCCTACGCACGGGATCATTGGTGCTGAAGTTTCGATGAGCACGCGCGGGACGCTGTATGGATTGCTCATTGCTTCTTTTGCGATAGGCCAATTTTTTGGAAGCCCCATCGTTGGCGCACTCTCAGATCGAAAGGGTCGAAAAAAAATCTTGCTCTTAACCCTGCTGTTAGCTTGTGGCGCATATATGTGTTCTGCAATTGCTGTGAGTGTAAAAAGCGCCTGGTTGTTATTTATAGGGCGTTTTGCAAGTGGAATTGCCGGGAGCAATATGGCTGTTGCTCAGTCAGCAATTGCGGATCAAAGGAAGAATGAAGAAAAAGCGAAGACGTTTGGGTTACTAGGCGCTGTTTGGGGAATAGGATTTATCTTTGGCCCCTTTGTCGGCGGACGACTTGCATCTCTCTCTTCTTTCCCTCATCCGATGGCATTGCCGTTTTGGTTTGCCTTCATTTTATGTGCCGTCAATCTGATCTCCTTGGTGCTTACATTTAACGAGTCCTTAGTAAAAAGAGAAGATACGCGTCTGCACATTTCGATGGCATTACAGCATTTGAGGAAGGCATTTTCCATTCCTCATCTCAAGGGGTTGTTTTTCGTACTCTTCGTGATTGCCTTTGGGTGGGGCTTTTTCACTGAATTTAGCCCTGTATGGCTCATGAAAAAGCTTGCGTTTGATTACAAGCAAATCGCTAACTTTTTTGGATTCGTTGGAGTTTGCGTTGCTCTGTGTCAAGGGGTTTTGATTCGGCCTATTTTGCAACGCGTATCTCCCGAGCGCCTTTTCCCCATTGCCCTTATAGGGCTAGGGATAGCTTGTTGGGTCTCTTTAAGCGTAAGAACCCATGTGCAAATCTATCCGGCACTTCTTGCCATTGCATTTACAGAAGCTCTTGTGTTTACTACAGCCTCGACACTTGTATCGAACTATAGCGATCGCACGATGCAAGGCGAGATGATGGGGATCAATAATTCCATCCAATGGGCAGCAATTGGGCTATGTCCGCTTTTTTCCGGCTCTTTTGTGGCGCACTACCCGGCACTTCCCTTGCTCATTTGTGGACTAGCTATGTTTTTTGCATTCGGTTGTTTTGTAAAGGTTTGCAAGCCATTATTCGTAAAAATGGGAAGTCCTGTAAAAGAAATTCATTGAAACTGCTGTCGCGAGCTTGGTATATTTCTGCAAGCAAAGCAGTAAACAATAAATTTCAAATGACATTGTATTACCTATTTTTTTAGGATTTCTGCTATTCTATGGGGATTCAGGGGTTTTCCCATGACGAAAATATTTGGTTTTGATGATTTAAATAAAAGATTTAACGAACTGCAATCAGTTGCAGAACCTTCTGCGCACATTGCTCGTATCGCTTGTAATCTTCTTCAATGCGCAAATACCTTTTTTTCTCCTTCCTTTCAGGGGTACGAAGAATATGCGGGAAATATTCGCAATTTTTTTGAATGCATCACTATTTTCAAACTCCTTCCTAGCACTTATGAATCTTTATTAAAAGGGGATAAAAAAGACGCGTGTAAACACTTTGCAGCTTGCATATACATGGCGTGTTCTGCAGTGCGTTTGGGCATGTACTTCTTTCCTCGCATTCTCGCATCACAAGTAGGTAATGCACGACTTTTGCGCATCAATGCATGTGCGCAATGCATTTTTTTTGTGATGAGTCTGATAATAGGAATAGAAGGAAGCAGTTACGCTCCCCGCCTTGTTAAAGTTTTGAGTGATTCTAGCTATCTTTTTTCCAATATCTTTAAAATGGCACATCCTCAGAAAGAGAATTCTCTTCGGTACGCGATTGCATGGGGAGCGCTTGCTGCTATAGCAGATCTAGGTGCTCTTTGGTTGCACGATCCATTCAGGGATGTACCACAACAATCAACGGACCTCAATTTATTGCCGTGTGAAATTTCTACATCATTAGAAAAATGTGCGAAGTCCCTTCAGGAGCAATACCGTAATGTGATCGCTAGTCTCGCGACAATAGAACAAGATGCGGCTGTATCCCATCTAACGGATCTTCAAAGGAATTTTAGCACAAATCTGGAAAAGATACTGGGAGATGACTGCTTGGCACAGACGACAAAGGACGAATTACGGCAACAGCAGAAAATCGTTTGTGAGCTCGTACGCGTGTTCTCTGGACAAGGTATGTGGAATGAGGTGTGTATAAATGATGACGGAGTCATTCCCGCTGAAGCAAAAGGGAATTGCCTTTTCATTTCTCTATGGAGGGGGCTTTGCTTGAATAATAACAATTTTCGCAATGAAGTGGAATCTGTTGACGCACTTCGAAAACAAATCGTTCAGTGGATGAGAGAAAATTATGATCGCGATACATCGCTTCAAAAATATGTAGGGGATGCAATGATGGACATTCGTGATCGAATGATGAAAGAACGTGATGAAAGGAATCTAGTACGGGTCATGCAAAATTGCCGGGAGAACAATCAAGAAGAAGAAGACCGTGCATCAAAAATGATTACAGCATTGGGAAATGGAGACACTGAAGTTTATTTTTCTTACATGAAACAAGATAAATCCTGGGGTTCCGCGGCTGAGATCTATGCAGCGAGCCAACGATTTCAGTGTCGCATTGTCATTGAAAGGGTCTTCAACTTACCATCCCAAAAGATTATGCAGAGAAGAGATCTCGACCCACCTTTTGCACCACCACCATCACAAGATGAAAAGCCCTTTCCAGAGGTCGTTCTTTCTTTCGTCAACGGCAATCATTTTGATCTTAAGATAGATACTTTCACCGAAGAGCATCCATAGAACAAGGCATTGCATTGCACGAGGGGGCGTGATATCGTACAAAGAATCTATGACAAAATTTCCACAAGCACAAAACCCACTTCTTCTTCGCTTTCATCGTTTGATGGACGCGTTTGCAAAATCTGATGATGAGAGAGATTTTTATCTCGATAAGGTAGAAGGCTTTCTACTTTTCATCGATCTCGATAAGGGAGCAAAAGAACTCTCTGATTTACAAGAGGAATTGCAAGCAAATGCTACGCGCTATTGTCTCATTCCCAAGATGACCTTTTTTGAAACGAAAAAGTTCATGGAGGGGTTTGTCAATGAAAAAGTGTACGATATCGACACGAAAGAAAAACTACTCGATATCATTCAATCAAAAGAGGCTCGCGAAAATTTTCTTGAATTCATCTACGACCATCTTACGGAACTGGAGAAATGGCAGCAGTACTATCATGAACGCTCTCGCATACGCATCATCGAATGGTTGCGCGCACAAGGCGTGCAATTTGTCTTTGAGGAAGACCTTGATTTCAATAAAGTCATGATGGAAAAGCTCAAGCGCCATCTCTTTGATGCAAAAGTACCAAAAGACATATCCTCTGCAAGAGAGGTGTTGGTCGCAAAAGCAAAAAGCTATTATTCCAGCGAAGCTTTGAACCCCCGCCCGAAGCGAGGAAGGCCTCCAAAGCAAGTAGCGAAGGCAGAGGTGGAACCGCAAGTAGCAGTCGATATTTATACGACAGTTCCTTCCCCATGTAGGCAATTTCTCTATTTGCCAGAAATCACTGGGGCAGGAGCTACTTTCTCTGCAAAATTTGAAACGGAGGCGCAATTGTTAGCAAGCCTCAAGGGAACAACGCGCATGAAAGTCGATACGCGGCTGCAAGCGCTCTCAGAAAGACTCGAATCGCTGCGCGCTTTATCTTCTCGGCTAACGAGTGTCGAAGAGATCATAGCGGAACCTGAGTCGCGGTTAGTGAAAATCGTGGGAGGTCAACCCAAAGAAGAGATGGCCACTCTCGTCAAAGGAGTTCTCCCCGGTGGGAAAAAACGAAAAGAGGAGATCGAAGCCAAAAAGAAGAAACGCGGTTTCAAAATGGTCACTCCTCTTCGTCAAAAGCGCGTGAAAAGGAGGTAAATGGTCACTTCATCTCCTAAACATATCACGACTCTTGTACCTTCTTTTGGTAAAGAAGAAAGCCTCAAAGTATTGGAAGTCATGCTCAAATGCCGTTTCTTTGATGAGAAAGCATTAAAGCTGACCAAACAAAATAAAGGAGGAACGTTTCATCTTTCCATGATGGGTCACGAGATGGTCGGAGCTGTAGCAGCCATCGGATTGACACCTGGAGTAGACTGGGCATTGCCTTACTATCGAGATCGTGCATTTGCGATTGGATTGGGCTGTACTCTAGAAGATCTCCTGGGCGCATATCTTGCACGTGCGGTTCCCCATCATTCGGGTGGGCGCATGATGCCTGAGCATTTTTCTCATAGGCAACTTCGCATTCCCTGCCAATCGAGCTGTGTAGGTTCGCAATTTTTACACGCTGTAGGAGTTGCAAAAGCGATTCGTTTGTCGGGAAAACGTGAAGTAGTGTACGTCTCTGCAGGAGATGGAGCTACTTCTCAAGGAGATTTTCACGAAGCATTGAATCTCTCTTGTTTGCAAAAGCTTCCTGTTCTTTTCGTCATACAGGACAATGGTTGGGCTATTTCTGTCCCTGTGCGCGAGCAGACGGCTGGAGCATCGAGTGCAAAAATGGCAAGTGGATATGAAGGACTTCTCGTATTAGAGGTCGATGGCTGCGATTACGAAGAGCTGACAAAAGCAATGACGCAAGCAGTTTCAAAAGCACGAAATGGAGAAGGTCCCAGCTTGCTCGTCGCAAAAGTTCCTCGCATAGGGCCGCATAGTAGTAGCGATGATCCTTTGAAATACAAAGGGGGTGAACTCATCGCAGAGGAAAAAATGCTTGACCCATTGCCGAGGTTTGAAAAGTGGTTGTTGGATATGGGACTCATTTCTCCTCATGCACTTGAAGAGTGCAGAGAGAGATGTTTTAGAGAAGTAGAAAAAGCGGCAGAACGAGCAGAAAAAATCCCCTTTCCTGTTCCTGAATCTTGCTCTGCGCATCTTTTTAAGCCGGTCGAAGAGGCAAAAGAGACAGAACCAACCGGATCGGAAATTGTAATGATGGATGCCCTCAACCATGCTCTGAATGAAGAGATGGAACGCGATCCCACTGTTCTCGTCTTTGGCCAAGACGTAGCAAGGAATAAAGGGGGAGTCTTTGGCATTACGAGAAAGCTTACGGAAAAATTTGGCGAAGAGCGCTGTTTTAATACTCCTCTTGCGGAATCGGCCATCGTGGGAATGGCAATTGGACTTGCTTGTGCAGGATATACACCTGTCGCAGAAATTCAATTCATCGATTACATGTGGACAGCAGCAAATCAAATGTTCAATGAACTTGCGAGCATCTACTATCGTTCTAATGGCGAGTGGAATTGCCCCATAGTTCTTCGCATGCCCTATGGAGGGTACATCCAAGGTGGGCCTTATCATTCACAGAGCAATGAAGCGCATTTTGCTCATTGTCCTGGATTTAAGGTTGTTGTGCCTAGCAATAGTGCCGATGCAAAGCGTCTATTGAAGATGGCCATTCGAGATCCCAATCCCGTCATCTTTTTAGAGCACAAAGCGCTCTATCGCCAACGCCTCTTTGCTGCACAACGTGAACCTGATGTAGATGCACTCCTTCCTTTTGGAAAGGCGCGCATTGTGCGCATAGGAAAAGATATTACAGTCGTAGCATGGGGCTTGATGGTCATGATGGCAGTACAAGCAGCAGAACAGCTAGCAAGGGAGGGATATTCCGTAGAGGTGATTGATCTGAGAACGCTCGTGCCTCTCGATTTTGAAACGATTGCAACATCTCTTCGAAAAACAGGCAAATTGCTCATTGCACAAGAGGCGCCAATGACCTGTGGCTTTGCTTCAGAGATTGCCGCTCGTACAAGCGAAGAGATGTTTCCTTTCCTCGATGCCCCCATCTTGCGCATTGCAGGACAAGACGTTCCCGTGCCCTATTCTCCCGGGCTTGAGGAAGAAGTGCTCCCGCAAGTACGTACATTGGAAAAAGGCATGCGCAAGCTGCTTGCGTTCTAATCTGTTTCATTGTAAAATCTAATATTTGAAAGAACACCATCCAGAAGAGGTAACAATAATGTGTATTGAAAAAACTATTTTATTATA
>JAKAAD010000084.1 GCA_021802305.1 bacterium | reverse complement strand
AGAGCTCAAGGTGAGCATGGAAAGGGATCCCTTGATCATTGCCTTTAAAACATTGGAACGAGCAGGCTATCTTAGCGAAAAGAACTACCACGAGATGGACAAAATGGAAAAAGAAAAGGTCCTTGAAGCAATTGCGTATGCAGAAGAGAGCCCCTGGCCGGATCCCATTACCTTAGAAGAAGACGTATTTGCTCCGTAATTTATGATTGGACAAGTGATAGAAATGAGAGAAGCGATTCGCCAAGCAATTGACGAAGAGATGGAACGAGATCCTACGGTCTTTGTCATGGGGGAAGAGGTAGGCGAATACAATGGAGCGTACAAGGTGACGAAAGGACTGCTAGACAAGTGGGGGCCTCTACGCATAGTAGATACTCCGATTTCCGAACTAGGCTTTGCAGGACTTGCCATCGGTGCGGCTATGACAGGGCTACGCCCCATTATTGAATTTATGAGCTTCAATTTTTCTTTTGTGGCATGCGACCAGATCATTTCCAACGCCGTAAAAATGTACTACATGTCAGGAAATCGCTTTTCTGTGCCCATTGTATTTCGCGGCCCAAATGGTGCAGCTGCACAAGTCTCGTCGCAGCATTCGCACAACGTAGAGGCAATATACGGCAATTTGCCAGGATTGATCATTATTGCCCCAAGTAATGCTTATGATGCGAAAGGGCTTCTCAAATCGGCGATTCGCAACAATAACCCAGTACTTTTTCTAGAAAATGAACTCATGTATGGCGATAAAATGGAAATACCCAAAGAGGAGTACCTTGTTCCGATTGGAAAAGCAAGGGTAGTGAGAGAAGGTTCTGATCTCACTCTCATTGCGCATAGTCGTATGGTTCCTCTTTGTGCAACCGTTGCAGAAGAATTTGCCAAGCAAAAGATTGCCGTGGAGCTCATTGACCTTCGCACGATTAAGCCATTGGACATTACAACTGTGATTGCGTCTATTGAAAAAACGCATCGATGTGTTCTTGTGGAGGAGGGGCACACATTTACGGGGATTGCTGCAGAAGTGGGATTTCAAATCGTTGAGCATTGCTTTGACATGCTGGACGCACCTTTAGTGCGCGTAACGCAAAGAGAAACTCCTATGCCGTATTCTAAGAATATGGAAAGAGAAACCATGCCGAATGAAGAGCGAATCACCGCTGCTATTCGCCAAGTATTGAGGTAACATGCCGTTCACTGTCACTATGCCCAAACTCTCTCCTACTATGGAAGAAGGAGTGCTTACAAAATGGCACGTCAAGGAGGGGGATTTTGTAAAAGCAGGAGATGTTCTCTTTGAAGTAGCAACGGACAAAGCTACAGTAGAACATAGTGCAATTGATGAAGGGTGGCTCAGAAAAATTCTCGTCACTGAGGGGCAAACCGCCGTTATGAATCAGGCGGTGGCTATTTTTACAGAGTCAAAAGAAGAGAGTATTGAGGGGTACAAGCCAGAAGGCGTTGTGCCCAAGCCTAACGAATCTCCCAAAGCGCAAGAGCCGACGGAAACACCCACGCCTTCAGTGAAAGAAGAGAGGGCAGAAGTTTCTTTGAAACAACCGCGATTTGTCCCCGAACCTCCTTTGACGTCGTATGTCTTTCCAACGCATACAGAAGAGAGACATCTACGTGCTTCTCCTTTAGCGCGCAAGATTGCGAAAGAGAAGAATTTAGATCTGACTTCTGTAAAGGGTTCGGGGCCGCATGGACGTATTGTGAGCAAAGATCTTGAATGGGCAACTCCTCAAGGAGTAGGGTCTCGCGAAAGACCCACAATTTCTCCGGGAAGTTATGAAGAAGAACCTCTTTCCCCCATACGCAAAATCATTGCAGAGCGCTTGCAGCAATCAAAAACGTTTATCCCGCATTTTTATTGTACGCAGGAAGTGCGCATGGATCGCCTTACGACAATGCGAGAGGAATTGGCAGAGAGTGGTGTGAAGCTTTCGGTGAATGATTTTCTCTTACGAGGAGTTGCGTTAGCTTTGCGCGAACATCCTGTCATCCGTTCAGGATTCAATAGCGATTCTGGAAAGATCATTCGGTTTAAAACCATTGATATTTCCGTGGCAGTTAGTTTGGAATCGGGTTTGATTACGCCGATTTTGCGTCATGCCGATTACAAAAGCATTATGCAGCTTTCTCGTGAAATCAAAGTTCTTGCTACAAGGGCGCGAGAAGGCAAGCTTTCCCGCGAAGAATATATGGGAGGATCGTTTAGCGTTTCTAATCTAGGAATGTATGGCATCTCCGAATTTAAGGCGATCATCAATCCTCCACAAGGGGCGATCCTCGCAGCTGCAGGGATTGAGGAGAAGCCCGTTGTGCAAGAAGGTAATATTTGCATCGGCAAAACGATGCAGCTTACTCTCGCAGCGGATCATCGAATCATGGATGGCACAGATGCGGCTAAGTTTTTGAAAACGCTGCAGAAGTTTCTCGAGCGGCCTTCATTATTGCTCTTGTAGCGCGTGTTCGAATTGGGCACGATTGCTGCCCAAGCTCCAGATTTTGAATCCCTTGCAGGATACACACTAGAACCTCAAAATTGACAGAAGCTTAATTATGCAAGAGGTCTAATACTCTTGTAAAACTTGTTCCAATTTTGCAAGCTGAGAACGAGTCGTAGCGCATGGAATGAGGTGATCTATCGTGAAATTCACTCGCAAGCTGAAATGAGGCTGGAAAGTTTTGAGGATCATTTTGCGGTGTAAATGTCGTTGGAAAATTTTAAAACTCCTCTGGCGGCTGTGCTCTTACAAGAAAAGGTTTTAAATCGTGATTTCATGAAGCTAGTCTTGCGTTTTTAGAAGTTTTACAGCTTCTTCGAGCTCTTCAATGCGCTGTACGTATTGTTCGATCTTGCGAAGGAAGACTTGTTGGCGATTGTACTCATTAAGGGGAATTGCCGGGCTGCCTGCATACTTACCAGCGTGTTTGAGAGATTTGCTCACGCCGCCTCGTGTAGCGATCATGACGCCGGCTGCAAGTTCAACGTGCCCTACAATGCCCACTTGCCCGCCACACATAACGAGTTTTCCCGTTTTAGAAGAGCCGGCGATGCCCGTTTGAGAAACGATAATGTTATCTTCGCCTAAGTGAACATTGTGGCCAATTTGCACGAGGTTGTCGATCTTGGTCCCTCGTGCAATTTTTGTCTCTTTAAACCGCGCGCGATCTATGGTGGTATTGGCTCCTACTTCGACGTCGTCTTCGATGAGCACGCTACCGACTTGTTCGAGTTTTGTGTGTTTGCCGGTTGCATCCGTTGTATATCCAAAGCCACAGGAACCGATCACAGATCCGGGTTGCAAGATCACGCGATGGCCAATCGTGCAGCGCTCGCGTACAACGACGTTTTGATACAAGAGACAGTGGGATCCAATGCGTACATGAGGACCAATAGAGACGTGGGAAAGAAGTTGGGTATGGTCTCCGATTTCTACTCCTTCGTCGATGACGACGTAGGGGCCAATGCGCACATGCTCTCCAATCTTTGCAGTTGGATGGATGATGGCTGTAGGGTGATGGCCTGAAAAACCCGTGAGAGTGTTCTGAGAAAGAAAGAGAGCCTCGACTATCATCTGAAAGGTTCGAGAGGGATGATCAGAGACAAGAAAGTTTTTCCCTTCGATGCGGTCTGTTTGAGGGTCGATGCAAATGACACCCGCATTTGTTTCTTTTAAGATACTGCGATATCGAGGATTTGCAAGGAAAGAGACGTCCTCTGGGCCTGCGTCATCTAACGCATTTACGCCGGAAATGCAGTGCTCAGGGTTTCCAAAGAGTTTTGCGTGGGTAATTTTTTCTAGTTCTGCAAGGGAGTATTGAGGCCTCACAAAACACTCCTTATGACCCAGCTGCGTCCAAGTGTGCAGCTTTTTTTATCTCATCAAAATGCTTGTCCATTTCAGCAATAACATGTTCAGTCACATCAAGAGTGGCTGCATTGTAAAAACAGAGTTCTTTGTTCAAAACACAAGAGAGGTTTTTCTCCTTGGCAACCTTTTCTGCAGCTTCGCCAATGTTTTGCGCTAGCGTTTGCATGATGCGCATTTGTGTTTGGTTCATTAGAGAATAAAATTGATTTTGCCTTCTTGCGAGCTCTTCTTTTAGACCAAGAAATTTTTGCCGCATCGCCTCCTCACTTTCAGAAGAGAGACCATCTAGGTATTCTTGGTCTTCCATTTTTGCTGCTAAATCCGCGAGTTCTTTTTGCGTCTCTTCTACCATGGCACCCATCTGTTTCTTCAACGATTCAAATGAATTTTGTTCTTGCTTTCCCAGTTTGGAGTCGGAAAGGCAATTGCCAAAATTGACAATGCCAATTTCCATTTGTGATTCTGGTTTTGCATGCACAGCGAAGAATGCTGTACACAAAAAGAGCGCTGCGATGGTTAATTTTTTCATACTAAATCCTCCTTAAAATTGTC
>JAKAAD010000083.1 GCA_021802305.1 bacterium | reverse complement strand
GGTTTGGCACCTCGATGTCGACTCATCGCATCCTGGGGCTGGAGTCGGTCCCAAGGGTTTGGCTGTTCGCCAATTAAAGCGGTACGTGAGCTGGGTTCAAAACGTCGTGAGACAGTTTGGTCCCTATCTGTTGCGGGCGTTGGATACCTGAGAAGAGCTGCTTCTAGTACGAGAGGACCGAAGTGGACGAACCAATGGTGTGCTGGTTGTCCTGCCAAGGGCATAGCCAGGTAGCTATGTTCGGAAAGGATAAGCGTTGAAAGCATCTAAACGCCAAGCCTCCTTCAAGATAAGGTATCCCTATGAGACCCCCTGAAGATGACAGGGTTGATAGGTTGGATGTGTAAGCGCAGTAATGCGTTGAGCTAACCAATACTAATAGGTCCATTGGCTTGATCATTTTCATAGGAAAAGCCCCTGACGGGACTTTTTCATGCAAACCATCTCAAGCGTCATTTGATATAAGTGATTTTTCTATCTTGGTGGCAATAGAGAAGGTGAAATACCTGATCCCATCCCGAACTCAGAAGTCAAGCCCTTCCTCGCCGATGGTACTACACACAAGAGTGTGGAAGAGTAGGTCGCTGCCAAGCTTTTCTTTGCCCTAGACATCATGTCTAGGGCTTTTTTTTTGCGTATCCTGGATTGGGTGCAAAATGGTAAAAATTGTGATAGAAATCCAATTTCTTTATTTAAAGAGATATGCATTACATTATCTGCATGTTGTTGTTCACATTATTGAGCAGTACTCCTGTAAGTGCTGGAATATATGCTGAAATTGATGTAGAGGAAAATCATTCTGCAAATATGTCTGAAGCGCTTCACGAAGAGAGCTCGATGAGTGCAAGCGATCCAGAAGGCGATTCTAGCAGCAAAGATGCATCCGAAGAGAACGTAGAGGAAATCCATGCTGTCTATTCTGAAATGGATTCAAAAATCAGCCAAAATAATCCCCAAAATCGATGACACCTTAGTAACGCAAGAGGTCTATTATGCTGCGGCTTTGAGCATTTCAGCATAGGATTGAATTTCTGGACTTGCAAGTAGGAAACTCTGGATACGGAGGAGTTTATTTCCGCTCCGATTGAGTTCCATCATCCAAATCGCATCAATCGTGTGTAACTGCCCATATTCCTTGACGGATTGGGAAAGGTGTGCCACCGCATATTTATCCGCAAAAATAAGCCGTTGTAATTTGACATGCATTTTGATATCGGCAGTGCGTTGTAGCCTGCCGTAAAGAGCCAACATTTTTTTCAGATTGTATTTACCTTTCCATGCAGGAATCCCTTTGAGTTCCCAAGAGAATTTAGGATCAACGAGAGAGAGTAAATCTTCATAATGCCTCTTTTGAAAAAGAGAGATAAATTTTTCAAAGATTGCTTTTTTTCCACGCATAGCTTATGCCGCCTTTTTGAGAGCTTCTGCAAATGCAAAGAATTCAAGAGGAGCAGAGAGGATGGATTCCATTTTCAGAATTTTTGTCCCTTCTCGATTGAGTTCTAAAAACAGGATTCCGTCAAAAGCAAGGCGCTTCCCATTGTATGTAAATTCGTGCTGAAAATGTGCAGCAGCTTTTTTCTCTTCGATGAGAAGTTCGTGCAATTTTGCTTTCCAGCCTCCTTGTAACGCGGCATGAAGTTTCTTATTGAAATCTTTAAATTTTTGTAAGTTATATGAACCGGCAAAGGCAGGAACACCCTTGATTTCCAAATGAAAATTGGGATCCATCATTTCATACAATTTTTCATAATTATCTGTATGAATATAATTTAGAAATTGTTTATATAGTTCGAGATATTTTTCAGCCATAACCACTCCTTTTACTTATTTATAATAAAAGTGACATTTTATTTTCAATTATTTTTTCACCAAAGAGCTTCATAAGCTCTATCGTCACGGGACCTACGCGACCATTTCCTACCGGTAGCTCTTTCGGATCGGAATCGAAAGAGATCTTTGTGACAGGCATGATTTCTTTATTGCTTCCAGTAAGGAAAAGCTCTTCAATTTCTGATAATTCCCAGAAGGTGATTCCCCTTTTCTCAACCGGAAATCGACCTTGGACAAGGCGTAAAAGAAAGTTGCGCGTGATTCCAGGCAATACTTCTTCGCTCATGTGCGTATACAAGCATCCCCTTTTCACTGCGAAGAGATTGCTCGTTGCCCCTTCGAGAAGAACCCCCCGATCGTTCATATAAATGAGCTCGCGAGCACCGGCGGTTTTTCGCAACCTTGCGATAGCCGATGCATAATACGTCGATTTACATTGGGGCAAAGGGCGCGTAAGAGAGGCGATCACCGCGTGAATTCCCTCCACGTACCATTTCTGTGGATAGGGCTTGTGAGGATAGGCGAAAAGAATAAGAGAGGTTTGAGAAGTAGGAAGAAATTGATCTTCGCTGATGCTACCCGTCGCTAAAAGCTTAATGCTCGCTTCCGGCAATCCACTTCGTTCGATGAGCTCATGAACGATGGCTTCTATTTGCTCTAGAGATTTGGGAAGCTGAAGGCTTAGAATAGCCGCAGAATTTTGGAAGCGATCCAAGTGCTCTTGCAGCAAAAAGGGTGTACCCCCATAGGTGCGCACATATTCGAACACGGCAAAACCTCGAAGGAGGCCCAAGTCCAACACGGAGACCTTCGCATCGTTTTCGGTAACAAATCTATCGTCCATGTAGCAAAGCATAGACATACACACAATGCAGGAGCCTCCCTGCCAAATTCCCGCCTCTTCAGGTTGTTTCGGTATCAGCCAATGTATAAACTATAATCCTATGCAATGTCGCCATTATCTGGAATGCGGAGGATGTACGCAACAGCACCTTCCTTACGAAGAGCAGTTGCGCATAAAATCCCGAACACTAAAAGAAGTGTTCTCTCCCATTCTCCTTGATGATCCTACAATCTTGCAACCGATCATACCATCTCCCTTGGCATGGCGCTATAGAAACAAAATGGAATTTAGCTTTTCGCAAGACAAGGCAGGGTGCACATTTTTAGGCCTCATGAAAAGGCAAGGACGAGTGGTGGATTTGGAGGAGTGCCACCTAGTCTCTTCTTGGTATCTTAAGGTGTTGCAAGGAGTAAGAGAGTGGTGGCAACAAAGTGGACTGGAAGCCTACCATTGGAAGAAAGACACGGGAAGTTTGCGAACGCTTACCCTGCGAGAAGGAGTGCGCACGGGGGAAAAGCTGATCATGCTCACTATTTCTGGAAATCCGGACTATGCATTGCGAAAGAAAGACATTGAGCAATTTGTCAAATGTATAGCAGCCATTTTCCCGGCGAATGAGACCGTGAGTCTCTTTCTTCGCATCCAACAAATCCAAAAAAAGAGGCCTACCCAATTCTACGAATGGCATCTTGCAGGGCCGGATCACATTTGGGAACGCTTGCATATTGGATCGAAAGACTATCACTTTCGCATGAGCCCTTCTTCCTTTTTCCAGCCCAATCCCCTTGCTGCAGAAAAGATCTACGAAGCAGCACATGCACTCATTCCCCAGTTCAAAACACATATCTTAGATCTCTACGCAGGCTCTGGAGCTCTCTCCCTTATATTTGCAGAGCGAGCGCATCGCATTACTGCAGTGGAAATCAATCCCTATGCCATCTTCGACGCCGAGGAAAATTTACGCAAAAACGACATAGCCAATGTCTCTCTGCATCTTGGAGATGTGAATACCTTATTGCCCGAGTGTGCTTCTTCGTGGGAAGTGATCCCAGACCTTGTCATTGTGGACCCTCCAAGAAGTGGTCTGAATGAACGCATGCTTGATATGCTTCTGCACCTAAGACCCAAAGAAATTCTTTATATCTCGTGTAATCCAGCCACTCAATCCCCCAATCTTCAAACACTTGCCTCGGGTTATCAGGTCATCGCACTGCAGCCTATCGATCAATTTCCGCACACCTCGCATATAGAAAACATTGCCCTCTTACGCGCGTGTCAGTAAGCAACACCCATCTAAAAAGCGACTGCACAAATTGGTGCGACCATTGTTGAATAACAAAGCTTTTCTAGGGTACGTTCAGGCTTATTTTTGTGATGCAGATTCTTTGGTAGATAATAGCAGAAGAGCATCATTGCAATAGAACCACAACCTTCTTGAAGGAATGATCGCCCCCTTGTATCAAGCGCGAATACAGGTACTATAGGGCTTTGGTGGAGATGTATTGCATGAGACAGAGTCATCTTGACGAGTGAATAACATGCACTCCAAAAAAGGGTTCTCTTCCAGAGATAAGTGGATTCATTCACTCGCCCCGAATGTAGTGAATAGGGAAAAATAAGTTCGCAAAGAATGCTTGGTTTGGAGCCTAGGGAGGTGGTGTGAAAATCTTCTTTGCGCGCGGAGTCGATACATTCTGAATCTGTCAGCTTTGCCGCCCATGTTTCGCTTTTGTTCGCCCCTTGTGTGTAGCTTCCTTGCCAAACACTGGAACTTTTGCATCCATTGCAGGATACCAGCAACA
>JAKAAD010000082.1 GCA_021802305.1 bacterium | reverse complement strand
TGAAAAGAAGAAAGGAGTTTGAGCTTGGGAGAAATGGCGAGAAGCTTCTTGCGAAAGTCATTGGGCGTTTCCCATTCCACATCGATCCACGCAGGATGCAAATGTACAAATTGCACGAGCAGTGCAAAAATTTCCGCTTTTGATCCTGAAAACATTCCTCCGTGATCTTTGTGTCGAATTGTAAGCATAACCGGAATGGCAGAAGTAGAGAGAAACGAAGGTAATTTCTCCAGATCAGTCTCGTGAAACAGATCAAGGCGCAGTTCAATTCCATCACATTGAATATTTTGCAAATCATAAGGCGTAGGCAAAAAACCACATGTAGCAAAGAGAAGCATTGTACATGCATAATATATACCAAGCTGGGGTGAAAAGTAATAGATGTGACAAGGAAGCGCCAGCTGTCTAACGCCGCTAAAATTTTACTTTTCACACAAACTTGGTATACATCAAAGAGCAAAGAAATAAAACGTGAGCGCAGAGACACATGCAGCGCCGGGAAGCGTGAGAAGCCAGGCGGTGATGAGCTTTTTAGAGAGCTCCCAACGAACGTGCGCCATACTTTTTGCTGTACCTACGCCTGCCACGCTTCCTACGATGATATGCGTAGAACTCAAAGGGAACCCGAGAAAGCTTGCAAGGAGTATTATAGAACACGAACTTGTTTCCGCTGCAAATCCATGTACAGGCCTTAATTGCGTAATTCCGTATCCCACGGTGTGAATGATGCGATATCCACCTGCAGCTGTTCCTAAGCCCATAGTGATCGCACATAGGATAATAACCCATAAAGGAATCGCTAGAGAGCTCACTTTGCCTGACGTAAAAAGTCCCAAAGTAATGAGTGCCATACTCTTTTGCGCATCGTTAAATCCATGGGACAAAGCAACTCCTGCTGCAGAAAGAAGTTGCAGGTGTTTAAAAACCTTTGATTGCTTTTTTACCCATCCCCAGCAAACGATGAGATAGAGCGATTTCATAAAAGCAAGGCCTAAGAAGAAACCAATGATAGGAGAAGCGATCATGGGAATGATCACTTTATATAGCAAGCCTGACCAAAAGATAGAGGTGATCCCAGCATGTACCCATGCAGCACCGATCAGCCCCCCCACAATGGCATAGGAAGAGCTGCTAGGAATCCCTAAGTACCATGTAATTAAATTCCAAACGATGCCACCAATAGCCGCAGATAGAATTCCATACTGGGTAATAAAGTGAGGATGAATCAGCCCGGAAGTAATCGTTGAAGCAACAGCACTGATCTGCGTAGCTCCAATCAGGTTCAAAAGCGATGCAAGTAAGATCGCCGCAATAGGGGCAAGAACGCGCGTCGCAATGACAGTCGCTACGACATTCGCAGCATCGTGAAAGCCATTGGTAAAATCAAATACAAGCCCCAACACGATGATAAAGAAGAGAACATCGAAAGAAACATGCCACATATTCTAAGACATAGCAGAACGCATGAATTTTATTTGCGATTACACATATACTCCTACTCAAAAGGAGTAGCTCATGCGCACCCTCATTGTTTCGGCCATTTCGGGAGTCCTATTTTTTTTCTTTCCTCTATGTGGTGTACATTCTTCTAAAATTTACATCGTTCCCGTTGTTTCCACCCCGGAACCTGGATACGTAAAAAATACAATTCAGTTTCCGGAATCAGGCCAAATATTAGATGGAGATGAAATGCGTGGACAAATTGAATTGCTGGGTTTTCCTTTAGGAGTGGACACCATGCAACCTCGCTCCAAAGTCATATACAATGATCCCCTTGGCCAGTCTCTTCACATTTTCATTGATAATGAACCTTACTTTTCCGTGAATGAAGCACTCACGGATGCCCTGCAAGATTTTCAAGATTACTTTGTACAAACAGTGACCTTTACCGCTTCTATTTCCTCCCTTTCCCCAGGTATGCACGTATTGCGCGCTCTTCCCGTTTTTTCTTTTAACGAATCTTTAAAAGGAAGAACGGTTCTTTCGACGAGAATTTTTTATGTAAGGGAAAAAAAAGAGAATTTTTCATTTGATCCCAACAAACCTTTTCTGACCTACAATGAACCTCAGGGCGAATACGATTACATTCCTGAAAGTCCCGAACCTATTTTGCTAGATTTCTATCTATCAAATTGCAAACTCTCCCAAGATGGATTTAAACTGCGCATTTCCATCGATGATGAAGTAATTGATACAATAACTTCTTGGCAGCCCTATTACATTTATGGACTGAAGCCGGGAACGCACAAAATTCGTACTGAATTGCTTAATCCATTGAATCAAGCTGTGCAAGGATCTTTTAACGACGTGACCCGCACAATTGAACTAGTGGAACATAGACAAAGGTAAGGGAGCGCTTATGGCTATCTCTAAACATTTTTTATTTTTTGGAGTACTTGCCATCCTCTTTTGTGGTTTGGGAATTCTTTCCGAAAAGGCAACGGAAAGATTTGCTCTCATGCGCATTCAATGTCAATTACCAGGGGATCCCGCATTGGATTGTAGCCACATGCCGATCGAGCAAGAAGAAGAAATTACTCGCGTACTTTCCCAACCCTTTCATTATCTTTCGCGTGGTGGGCAATGTTTTGCCTTTGTTTCCGATGATGGCAAATACGTCATCAAATTTTTTAGACAACGTTCTTCAAAATACAAAGGAGAAAAGAAAAAAGCTATGTACCAAATGTATTTTGAGAGTGCAGCTCTTGCTTATCGGGAATTGCGAGAGGAATCATCGCTTATATGGGTCCATCTCTCTAGGACTCCCACACAACCGAGAGTGCTTAAAATTTATGACAAGCTGCACATTGCCCACAATGTCTACTTAGAAAATACCATTTTTGTGCTCCAAAAAAAGGGCATTCTCCCTGTAGACTACTTCAGTGCACTCGTGAAAAACCATGCTTTAGAACAAGCTAAGCAAGGCCTTATCGACATGGCTTCTCTCATCGCACAGCGCTGCAACAAAGGGATCGATGACATCGATGCTGCATTACATAAGAATATGGGCTTTTTTGATGGACAACCGATGTTCATTGATATTGGAAATTTTAGGAAGGCCTCTCAGCAAAAAAACCAGATTCATTCAGAAGATGCGACAAAGCCGATCAACGAATTTTATCTTTGGATGGAAAAAACCCATCCGGAATTATTGGCTGCCCTTGTGGGCGAGCCAGCCTCAATATGAGTCGAGGAAAAAAATGAAAATTTTAGCTTTTGCAGGAAGTTTTGCGCAAAGAGTCATACATTCGCGCATTGCTCAAGAAGTCGTTCCTGCAAATTGCAGCAACGCATTCATTTATATTTCGAACTTTAGGGAAATATTCACTCCTGATATTATCCCGACAGTTTGAAACAGCAGATCCATAAAACCATCCCAAAAAATAAAGCAATCAAAATTTTTAAACCTCATTATCTAAGAAGAATTCTTCTTCTCTCTGGATTGAGTGCGCTTTTCTTGGGTTTATGGATGGAATTTGATGGCTATTCTTCCAGGGGTCATCGTTTTTTGCCAGAGTACATGCTCGTCAAGCATGCAAATAATGAAAATGAAATCCAGCACGCGCTCTCTCAACCGTATACTTTTTTTGGAAATGGCAACCAATGCTTTGTCTACCTTTCGCAAGATGGAGAGTACATTTTAAAGCTTTTTAAAGAACGTTTTCATTTCCCTCACACTTGGTTAGCAAAACTTCCTCTTGCGACCAAATTACTCCCCTATTTGCAACACAAACAAGAACTCGGAGCGCAAAAATACGCCAAAGCATTTGCTGGGCATGTGCTTGCAAGTACTGAGCTTTGGGAAGAAACAGCCCTCCTCTATGTCCATTTAGCACCCACCAATTCTTTCAGTGATAAGTTAGAAGTAAGAGATCGGCTGGGCATCCCCCATGCGCTTTCGTTGAACGGCATTCCTTTTCTTCTACAGAAAAAAGCAGTGTTGACAAAGGATTATTTTTCCATGCTTCTCTCAGAAGGCGCTATGGAAAAAATGCAAAAAGCCATAGAATCCCTCATTGCACTCATAAAAATCCGCATAGATCATTTCATTCACGACGAAGATTTTAACCCAGGGACAAATTTTGGTTTTGTCGAGGATAGAGCCGTTTTTATTGATCCAGGTCGTTTTACAAAATTTCCTCTTGGTATTGATAGGAAACAAGAAGATGAAAACCTCGAAAAAAAAATGCGATTGTGGGCCATAGCACAATGTGGAACTTTACCCTCTTACTAATTCAAATTTTTATTGTCATTGCATTGACACTTTTTTTCTGCCGAAAGGGAAAAGAGATATTGATGGCCTGGATGGCGATCCTTTCCATTTTAGCAAATCTCTTTGTGCTTAAAGAGATAGAGTTATTCTCCATCCACGTGACATGTAGCGATGCCTTTGCTATCGGCTGCGTTTTTGGACTTAACCTTTTACAAGAATTTTTTGGCAAGGAATCTGCACGCAAGGCTCTCTGGGTGAGCTTTTTTGGCATGGGGGCCTTTGCGATCTTTGCAAGATTGCACTTACTCTTTCTGCCGAGTTCCCTGGATACAACGCAAATGGCCTATGCGGATTTTTATGAGTG